>NZ_JACFYV010000243.1:0-9557 GCF_016759955.1 Burkholderia sp. KCJ3K979 | reverse complement strand
GCTCGAACGCGCGTGCCTGTTCGCCGACGACGGGACGATCCGCGTCGAGCATCTGCCGGCCGAACTCGTCGCGGCAGCGGCGGTGCCGCACGCGCAGACGGCCGACGCGCGCGGCGTGTCGGATGCCGAGCTGGTCCGTATCGCGCGCACGTTCGACGGCACGCGCAAGGCGCTGGCCGAGCAACTCGGATTGAGCGAACGGACGCTGTACCGGCGGATGAAGGCGCTCGGGCTCGGCTCGCGCGAGCGCTGAACGGGCAGGTCGCGCGCGGCTGGCGGCGGCACGCGGCTTTGCCGATAATGGCGCGTTCGATTTCAGCGCTTTCGCTCCCGCCGATGAAAAGACATGCCCTTTCGCGTTGCCTGTTGCTCGCAGTCGCAGCGCTGGCCAGCCCGGCGCACGCCGCCGACTACACGTGGACCGATGCGGCCGGCGCACACGCGGTGACGCTCGCCAGAACCGCGTCCGGCGACGACGTCGAGCTCAAGGTGTCCGCGACGCTCGACGGCCACCCCGACTGGACGGTGCGCGACTACGTGAAGGATTGCCCGGTCGACGTGATTCTCGATGTCGTGCGGAAGTCGATCGAAATGCGCGACCTGCTCGGCAACGGCCGCAAGCAGTTCCTGTTCGCGTACAAGATTGGTTGCCGGGGAGACGTGAGCGCCGATCAGGTGAAGTACTTCCTGATCGACGCGGGCACGAAATACGTGCTGCGCGGCGAGGAAACCGTCACAGTCAACGGCAAGTTCGTCGACGGCGGCGCGGCGCCCGTGCCGAACGCGGACCTGAAGGCGCAGCCCGCGTTTCTGCGCTACATGATGAAGCGCTGGCGCGCGATCAGCATGCGTAACGACTAGGCGGGCGCCGGGCCGTCGTGCGTGCGATACCGGCTGCCCATGGTGAAACGGGCGGCACACGGGAAACCCGCCGCCCGCCCGCCCGCCATGCGATCAACGCGCCGGCGCCAACTGCGCCATCGCTTCACGCACGAAACCGAGCAGCGTGTCGTCGGTCCACGAATCCTTCGTCAGCGCCGGCTCGTTCATCAGCGCGTGGCGGAATTTCGCGTGCGTGGCCGGATCGTGGCCCGCGTAGCTGCAGAACAGCTCGAGCCAGCGCTGCGCGAGCGCGCGGCCTTGTGGCGAATCGGGCTGCGCGCCCGCATCGATCGCGTTGCGCACGTCGGCCATCAGTTGCGGCCATTCCATTGAGCGTTCGCCGTAGTGCGCCCGCATGAAGCGGATCTCGTCGGGCGCCAGATACTTCTCGAAGAGCCGCATCTTCGTTTCTGCCGAAGCGCGCAGCACATAGTCGCGCAACGCGGTCGAAATGCCGATCTTCGACTGCATCGACGGTTCGTGCTCGTGCATCAGGTTCAGCTTCGCGAGCAGGCGCGGATCGTTGTTCGTGTCGCACACCAGTTGCGCCATCCAGCGCGCGGCGAGCGCACGGACGCGTTCGTCCTCGGCAGGCACGCCCGCCTCGTGCAGCGCGCGCACTTCGGCAACGAGCGCGATCCATTCCGCGTCGCCGGCCTGGCTCTTCTGGTACATCGGCAGGCGCGCGAGTTCTTCCTCGGAAAAATATTTGTCGTACACGGTCATCAACTCCAGTGTGGTGAGCCAATCGGCCAGTTCCGGCTCGGTGCCCGCCGCGAGCTGCGCATGCAGGCTCGCGAGCCGCTCGCGCAGCTGCGCGGTTTGCGCGAGCTGGCGGTCGAGCGACGCGATCTGCCTGGCGACGAGATCGACGAGCGGGGTACCGGGCTGGTTCAGGTAATCGCCGATTTCGGCGAGCGACAGTCCGAAGCGACGCAGGGCCTGGATCTGGTGGAGCCGGGCGATGTCGTCGCGGTCGTACAGCCGGTAGCCGTTGTCGGCGCGCGCCGAAGGCGTCAGCAGGCCGATTGCGTGATAGTGATGAAGCGTGCGGACGGTCAGCCCGCTGCGTTTCGCCAGGTCTCCCACTTTCAGCCGCATTCGTTCCTCCGTTCGGTGCGCACACTGGAGTCTCGAACGTTACGCTACGTGAGGGTCAAGCGAAAGATCGGCGATCGGACGCGCGTGGCGGGAATCCGCACGCGCATCCGATCGAAGGGGGCTGGTTATTGCGCCGAAGGGACGGCGGCGTCGGGCGTGGCGGCGCGTGCTTGCGTGCCGGCCGTGCCGTCGCCGGCCGCGTGACCGGTTTTACCGGACTTGTCGTCGTTGCCGGCCGGCGGCGTCCCCATCGCCTGGTAAAGCCGCGCGGTATCCGCGAACCGTGCGCCGGTCGCGCGAATCTCGTCGAGCCGCGCATTGCGGTACTGCAGCTCGCTCGCGCGCGCCGCCGACGGCGGCAGCGCGCCGAGCCGCACGCGGGCGGCCGCATCGTCGTATGCGCCCCGTGCGGACAGCGCGGCGCGCGACGACGCATCGAGCGCCTCCGCGTCGTGCTCGAGCGCCGCGAGCGAATCGGCGACGTTCTGGAACGCGCCGAGCACCGCTTGCTTGTACTGGTCGACCGCGGCCTCGTATGTCGCCTTCGCCGCGCGGCGCTGGGCGAGCAGCGCGCCGCCATGGAAGATCGGCTGGCTCAGCGACGCGCCGACGTTCCAGATCGCGCCGGCGCCCGACAGCATCGCCGGCCAGCTGAAGCCGCCTTTGCCCATCGCCGCCGACAGCGACAGTTGCGGAAACATCTGCGCGGTCGCGAGGCCCACTTCGGCGGCGGCGGCCTTCAGCCCCGCGTCGGCGGCCTGGATGTCGGGGCGGCTTTGCAGCAGGTCCGACGGCACGACGACGGGCACCTGCTCGGGCAGGTGCAGATCGGTGAGCGCGAGATCGGCCGGCGGCCGGTCGGGCGTGCGGCCGACCAGCACCGCCAGCGCGTGACGCGTCGAGTCGCGCTGCTGGCGCAGCGCGGGCAGGCTCGCGGCGAACGTGTCGGCGCTTTGCCGGGCATTCAGCGCGTCGCTGCGCGAGGCCGAACCGAGCGCATGGCGGCGCTCCGCGTCGTGCGCCTGGTCGTTCGCGAGCGCGACGAGCCGCTCGGTCGTGTCGATCTGCGCATTGAGCACCGACACGGTGATCGATGCGGTCACGATGTTCGCGGCCAGCGCGCGCCGCGCGGATTCGAGCTGGAACGCGCTGACGTCGACGCGTTTCGCGAGCGCGCGGTTCGCGAAGCGCGACACGCCGAACAGGTCGACCGTGTAGCTCGCCTGCAGTTGCCCGACGAACGTGTCGTACAGCAGCGTCGGCGCGCCGAGCGCGGGAATCGGCACGCCGAGCGCGCGCTGGCGCGTGGCCTGGCCGCCCGCGTCGATCGACGGCAGCATCGAGCTGCCGATCTGACCGCGCAACTGTTCGCGCGCGGCATCCAGCGAATGCGACGCCGCGCTCAGCGTCGGGCTGTTGCGCAGCCCTTCGTCGACGAGCGCGTTCAGCGCGTCGGAACGGTACTGTTTCCACCAGTCCGGCACCGGCTGCGCGCCGACCTCGAATTGCTGCGCGACGCCGTGCGCGGACACCGTCTGCTCGACTTGCGGCGCGGCGCCGTAGTGCGCGGGCGACGGCATCGCGGGCGGCTCGCCGCTCGGCGCGAACCATGCGCAGCCCGCGAGCGGGCCGGCGATGCTCACCACCGTGAGCGCCCGCACGGCTTTCGTTTTCAGGGTCATCGATCGATCCATGGTCAGGCTCCCGACGGCGCGGCAGGCGTGCCGCCTGGCGGCGGGCCGTCCTGCGGGTCGCGTTCGTCGCGCTTCACGCGGAACCACGTCGCGTACAGCGCGGGCAGGTAGAACAGCGTCAGCACGGTCGCGCTCGTGATGCCGCCCATCAGCGCGGTCGCCATCGGCCCGAAGAAGTTCGAGCGCAGCAGCGGGATCAGCGCGAGCACCGCGGCCGCGGCCGTCAGCGTGATCGGCCGGAAGCGCCGCACGGTCGCGCCGATGATCGCGTCGACACGGCCGTGGCCGGCCGCGATGTCCTGCTCGATCTGGTCGACCAGGATCACCGAGTTGCGCATGATGATCCCGAACATCGCGATCACGCCGAGCATCGCGACGAAGCCGAACGGCTGGCCGAACAGCAGCAGCGTCGCGACCACGCCGATCAGCCCGAGCGGCGCGGTCAGCACGACCATCAGCACGCGCGAGAAGCTCTGCAGCTGGATCATCAGCAGCGTGAACACGGCGATCGCCATCAGCGGCATCTGCGCGTTGATCGACTTCTGCGCCTTCGCGCTTTCCTCGACCGAGCCGCCGATGTTGATCTGATAGCCGACCGGCAACTGCGCGCGCAGCGCATTCAGTTTCGCGTCGACCGCATGCGTGACGTCGATGCCCTGGGCGCCGGCGCGCACGTCCGACTGCACGGTGATGGTCGGCTGGCGGTCGCGCTCCCACACGACGCCGTATTCGAGCGTCGGCGTGAAGCGGCCGAGCGAGCCGAGCGGCACGGGGCCGTTCGGCGTCGGCAGCGCGAGGCCCGCGAGCTTGCCCGGATCGACGCGGTCGGCGCGCGGCGCGCGCAGGTCGACGGCGATCAGCTTGTCGCGCTCGCGATACTGCGTGACGGTCGTACCGGACAGCGTCATCGCGAGGAAGCTCGACACGTCCTGCGACGTGACGTTGAGCTCGCGCGCCTTCTTCTGGTCGAGCTCGAAGCGCACCGAGCGCTCGGCCGGCTCGTCCCAGTCGAACTGCACGTTGACCGTGCGCGCATCGCCGCGCATCGTCGCCGCGACCTTCTCGGCGATCGAGCGGACCGTCGCGATGCTGTCGCCGCTCACGCGGAACTGCACCGGATAGCCGACCGGCGGGCCGTTCTCGAGCCGCGACAGCCGCCAGCGCACGGCAGGAAATGTGTCGCGCAGCGTGGTTTCGAGCCAGGTCGCGAGCTTCTCGCGATCCTCGACCGATTTCGCGGTGATCACGAACTGCGCGAAATTCGGCAGTTGCAGCTGCTGGTCGAGCGGCAGGTAGAAGCGCGGCGCGCCGCTGCCGACGAAGTTCACCGAATGGTCGATCTCGGGCCGCTTGGCGATCACCTTCTCGAGGCGCTCGGTCTCGCGCAGCGTCGCCGCGAACGACGCGCCTTCGGGCAGCCGCAGGTCGACCAGCAGCTCGGGCCGGTCGGAGCTCGGGAAGAACTGCTGCGGCACCAGCGAGAAGCCCATCATCGCGACGACGAACAGCGCGCCCGTGATCAGCAGCACGACGAAGCGCCGCTCGATGCACCAGTCGATCCAGCCGCGCAGCCGCCGGTAGAAGCGCGTGTCGTAGATGTCGTGCTCGTGATCGTCGGGCAGGTGCGCCTCGTGCGCGTGCCGCTTGCGCTCGGGCAGCAGGTGGAAGCCCAGCAGCGGGATCAGCACGACGGCCGCGAACCACGACGCGACCAGCGCGATCGCCGACACCTCGAAGATCGAGCGCGTGTATTCGCCGGTGCTCGATTTCGCGAGCGCGATCGGCAGGAAGCCGGACACCGTGACGAGCGTGCCCGTCAGCATCGGGAACGCGGTGCTGGTGTACGCGAATGCGGCGGCGCGCGCGCGGGTGTAGCCCTGTTCGAGCTTCACGGCCATCATTTCGACCGCGATGATCGCGTCGTCGACGAGCAGCCCGAGCGCGAGCACGAGCGTGCCGAGCGACACCTTGTGCAGCCCGATGTCGAACAGGTACATGAACAGCGCGGTGACCGCGAGCACGACCGGAATCGAGATCACGACGACCATCCCGGTGCGCAGCCCGAGCGACACGAGGCTTACGACCAGCACGATCGCGACCGCCTCGGCGACCGCTTCGAGGAAGTCGTCGACCGAATGCGAGACCGCGTGCGGCATGCTCGACACCAGCGTCAGCTTGAGGCCGGCCGGCAGTTGCGCCTGCAGGTCCTTCGATTCGGCGTCGAGCGCCTTGCCGAGCCGGATCACGTCGCCGCCCGGCTGCATCGTCACGCCGATGCCGAGCACGGCATGGCCGTTGGTTCGCATCTGCGTGACTTGAGGATCGTCGTAGCCGCGTTTCACGGTGGCGAGATCGCCGAGCCGGAACGTGCGGCCGTTGATGCGGATCAGCGTATTGGCGATCGCATCGACGTTGTCGAACTGGCCGCTCGGCCGCACGAACACGCGATCGTCGGCGGTCGTCAGCACGCCGGCCGACGAGATGTCGTTCTGCGCGTTGATTGCCTGGCCGAGCTGCTGCGGCGAGATGCCGAGGCGCGTGAGCTGCGCGTTGTTGACCTCGATGAAGATCCGCTGGTCGGGGTCGCCGAAATAGTCGACCTTGCCGACGCCCGGCACGCGCAGCAGCACGGTGCGCAACTGGTCCGCGTAGTCGTGCAGTTGCGCGGGCGTGAAGCCGTCGCCCTCGAGCGTCCAGATGTTGGTGTAGACGTCGCCGAATTCGTCGTTGAAGAACGGGCCCTGCACGCCGGGCGGCAGCGTATAGCCGATGTCGCCCACCTTCTTGCGGATCTGGTACCAGGTTTCGGGCACGTCCTTCACGGGCGCCGAATCCTTCATCGTGAAGAAGATCAGCGATTCGCCGGGGCGCGAATAGCTGCGCAGGAAGTCGATGGCCGGCGTTTCCTGCAGCTTGCGGCCGATCCGGTCGGTCACCTGTTCCTGCACCTGTCGCGCGCTCGCGCCGGGCCAGAAGGTGCGGATCACCATCACGCGGAACGTGAACGGCGGGTCTTCAGACTGCGCGAGCCGCGTATAGGCGAGGATGCCCGCGAGCGTCGCGAGCGCGATCAGGTAGGCGACCAGCGCCTGGTGGCGCAGCGCCCACGCGGACAGGTTGAAGCGGCCTTCTTCGTGGGAGACGCTCACGATGCGAAGTCCTCCGGGTGCAGCGGCGCGATCGCGCGCACCTTCTCGCCCGCGCTGACCGTATGCACGCCCTGCAGCACGACGCGCTCGCCCGGCTGCAGCCCGTGCGAGACGGTGACGGTGCGCTCGTTGAAGCGCGCGACGTCGACCCGTCGCAACTCGAGCGTGTCGTCCTTGGCGCGCACGATCCACACGGCCGGATGCGGGCCGTCGTGGAACAGCGCGGTCGCGGGCAGCGTGATCGGCTGCGCGTCGCCGGCGGCCGGCGCGCCGTCGAACGCGACGTCCGCGGTCATGCCGAGCCGGATCGCCGGATCGGGCGTGCCGAGCGTGAGCTTCACGCGGTAGGTGCGGCTTTGCGGATCGGCGGCCGGCGCGATTTCGCGCACCTTCGCGGCGAATTGTCGGCCCGGCAGCGACGGCAGCGTGACGGTGGCCGCATGACCGGGCGCGAGCGACGCGAGCGCGGCCTCGGGCACGTCGCTGACCACGTCGACGTCGCCCGACCACGCGAGCTGGTAGACCGGCTGGCCGGCCGACACGTTCTGGCCGGTATCGGCCTGTTCGGCGGTGATGGTGCCCGCATGATCGGCGACGAGCGTCGCGTAGCGCAGCTGGTTCTTCGCGAGCGCGAGCTGCTGCTGCGCCTGGTCGCGCTGCGCGAGCGCCGACGTGTAGCTGTTCTGGGTCTGTTCGAGCTGCGCGGTCGCGATCAGGTTTTCGCGGGCCTGCGCACGATCGCGATCGAGCTGTTGCTTCGCGAACGCGAGGCTGTGCGACGCGGCATCGAATTGCGCCTGCGCACTCGCGGCGTTCTTCTCGACGTCGGACGGATCGAGGAGCGCGACGACCTGGCCGACTTTCACCGTGTCGCCGAGCCGAACCTTGCGCTCGATGATCTTGCCGGCGATGCGGAACGACAGCGGCGTTGCATAGCGCGGCTGGATGTCGCCGGGCAGCGTGCGCGCGACCGCGGCGGTGTCGGCCCGCGCGGGCAGCGCGACGACGGGGCGCGGGGCGGGTGGTGCGGATTCTTTCGGATGACAGGCGGCAAGGACGAGCGCGGCGCCGATCAGCAGCGCGGCGCGGGAACCGGAGCGATTCACGAAACCCCCAGGTGAGGTGGAGCGGAACGAAGCCGGCAAGCGCGGCAGGCGCTTGCCCCAAGCGGCGCCGGCAGCGGCGCACACGGACAGACGAACGACATCGTCAGAAACTGTGGCGAATTCTAATACACACCTGTATCTGAATGCAAAGATGAATCTGAAAGGGAAGGGATGCTAGACTGCGCGGCATGAAACCACAGCGCTTAACTCGCGAGCAGAGCAGGGACCAGACGCGCGAACGTCTGCTGAAAGCCGCGCATCGCATTTTTCTGAAGAAAGGGTATGTGGCCGCGAGCGTCGAGGACATCGCGGCGGCCGCCGGCTACACGCGCGGCGCGTTCTACTCGAATTTCCGCAGCAAGTCCGACCTGTTGCTGGAATTGCTGGAGCGCAACCACGAGGAGGTGCAGGCCGACTTCGTCGCGATTTTCGAAGGGGGCGGCACGCGCGAGCAGATGGAATCGATGTCGCTCGCGTACTACCGGACGCTGTTTCGCGACGACGAGTACTCGTTGCTGTGGGGCGAGGCGAAGCTGCAGGCGGCGCGCGACGCGAAGTTCCGCGTGCGCTTCAACCAGTTCCTGCACGGCAAGCGCGTGCAGATGGCCGAATTCATCCAGCGCTTCGCCGAGCGCTCTGGCACGCCGCTGCTGCTGCCGGCCGATACGCTCGCGTTCGGGCTGATGTGCCTGTGCGACGGCGTACAGTCGTACTACACGGCCGATCCGCAGCACGTGTCGGCCGACGTGGCCGAGTCGGTGCTTGGCGGGTTCTTCGCGCGGGTCGTGCTGGGGCGTGCGCCGGACTGACCAGCGCGGGCGGTGCGAGTGGAGCGGCGACGCGCGTCAGCGTTCGCCGGTCATCCGCCGGTACGCGTCGAGCAGCGACGTCTTGTAGACCACGCCCGCGAGCGTCGGCTCGGCTTCGCTCTCGATCACCGGCAGGCGTTCGCCCTGGAATGCCATGAAGCGCTGGAGCGCGGTCGCGAGCGGCATGTCGGGCGTGAGCAGCGGAAACGGCGTGTGCGCGTAGTGCGCGGCCGTCTTGTCGGTCGTGTCGCGCTTGTCGAGCAAATCGGACGTGATGTCCTTCAACGCGACCGCGCCGCGAAAGCGCCCGGCATCGTCGGTCACGTACAGATACTTCACCGGATATTCGAGAAACACGCGCGTCATGTCGGCGACGCTCGCGGTGAGCGGCACGACCGTCTGCGCGGGCTGGATCAGCTCGCGCATCTGCGTGGTACGCAGCCGCTGCCGCTCCTGCGCGTCCTGGTAGTGGTGCTGCGTGATTTCGTACATCGACGTCGTGCCGGTCGCGCGCGCGACGAAATACGCGAACACGCACGATACCAGCAGCGGCAGCACGACCTGATAGCTCAGCGTCATCTCGAAGATCATCAGGATCGCCATCAGCGGCGCCTGCGTGGCGCCCGCCATGAACGCGCCCATCCCGACGATCGCGTACGCGAAATACGCGGACGTATGGCCGGGCCACAGCGCGTCCATCGCGAGCCCGAACAGCGAGCCGAACACGGCGCCGACGAACAGCGTCGGCGTGAATACGCCGCCGATCGCGCCCGAGCCGGCCGTCGCGGCGGTCGCGATTACCTTGAACACGAGGAC
>NZ_JACFYV010000242.1:0-9572 GCF_016759955.1 Burkholderia sp. KCJ3K979 | reverse complement strand
CCTTCATGCCCTCCACCGCCCCGCCGCGCCTGTACGGGATGCCCGAACGCAGCGACCGGCTCGATTTCTACATCCGCGACCAGGCGTCGCGCCAGGCGATCACCGAGCCGCACCGGCACGCGTATTTCCAGATCCAGTTCAACCTCGGCGGCGACACCGAGCAGCGCATCGGCGGCGTCACGCGGCCGTTTCCGCGCGGCGCGCTCGCGTTCGTGCTGCCGCACCGCGAGCACCTGATCCCGCATCCGGAAGGCGCGCATTTCATCGTGATCAACTTCAGCCAGGCGTTCCTGCGCGCCGATCTCGACGTCGATCCGCTCGATCTCGAGGACGTGCCCGCACACCGTTTCCCCGAGTTGACGCCGTTCCGCTTCCAGGAGCACCTCGATTTCATCCTGACCGGCGATACGTACGACGAAGCGCGGCGCCTCGCGCTGTGCATGCTCGACGTCGATCGCGTGCGCACGTTCGGCTCGACCACGCTGCTGCGCGGCTACCTGCTGCAACTGATCGGGCTCGTCTGCACCCAGTACGCGGGTGCGCTCGACAAGCTCGCGCAGCGCGGCGCCCAGCGTGCCGGCCGGCGCGACGCGCTGGCCCGCGTGCTGCGCCACGTGCGGGCGAACCTGACCCGCGAGGACCTGACGCTCGCCGCGACCGCCGAAGCTGCGTTTCTGTCGCCGAACTACCTCGCGCACCTGGTGCGCAAGGAAACCGGCAGCACCTTCACCGATCTCGTGACCGAGCGGCGGATCGCGCTCGCGCAGTCGCTGCTGGCCCACACCAGCCGGCGCATCGCGGACATCGCCCGCTCGGTCGGCTTCCGCGACGAAGGGTATTTCGCGCGGCGCTTCCGCGCGCGGGTCGGCGTGTCGCCGAAGGCGTACCGCGACGCGAACGCCGCATTGCCCGCCGCCGACGACACGCAAGCGGCCACCGACGCGTAGTTTTGTCCCGGTAAAACGCAGTTGCGTCGCATCCCGGCGCACGCGCGTCGGGTATCGTTGCACGCATGCCGGCCGGTGCGCCGGCCATCCGTCTTCCTACCGAACGAGGCCCATCCGATGTCCGCCTATGTCATCGACGCCGCCGAGCGTCCTTCCGTCGAAGTCGAACAGTCGTCCGCGCGCTTTCCGGTGCGCCGCGTCTTCTGCGTCGGCCGCAACTACGCCGACCACGCCCGCGAAATGGGCGCCGACCCCGACCGCGAACCGCCGTTCTTCTTCACGAAGCCGGCCGACGCGATCGTCCCGGCCAGCGGCACGGTCGCCTATCCGCCGCTGACGAACGATCTCCACCATGAAATCGAGCTGGTCGTCGCGATCGGCAAGGACGGCCGGTCGATCGACCCGGCCGACGCGCTGTCGCACGTGTGGGGCTACGGCGTCGGCGTCGACCTCACGCGCCGCGACCTGCAGGCCGAAGCGAAGAAGCTGAGCCGGCCGTGGGACTGGGCGAAGGGTTTCGACGCGTCGGGCCCCGTGACCGCGCTGCGCCCGGCGACGGCCACCGGCCATCCGGCCGCCGGCCGCATCTGGCTCGCGGTCAACGGCGACACGCGCCAGCAAGGCGACCTCGCCGACATGATCTGGCCCGTGCCCGACGTCATCGCGTACGTGTCGCGCTCGGTCGAGCTGAAGGCCGGCGACCTGATCTTCACCGGCACGCCGGCCGGCGTCGGCGCGCTGCAGCCGGGCGACCGCGTGACGGGCGGCGTCGACAGCGTCGCGACGTTCGAATTCGTGGTCGGCGCGAAGCCGTAACATGCCATGCAGGGCGGCCGCGTGCCCGGGCCGCCCAGGCGATACCGCGTTGCCGGTCAGTCGTAGCGGCGCAGGAAGGCCTCGGCGACGGCTGGCGGATTCAGCGCTTTCGCCGACGCGTTTTCCAGCGCCTCAGCCGCGTCGTCGTCGCTGATCGACACGAACAGCGTGATGGCCGCCCGGTCGTCGCCCGTGCCGAACACGCCGTCGCGATCGAGCAGCCGCAACGCCTCGATCATGTCGGTATGCAGTTGCCGGGAAAATTCCGCGAATCGCGACCGGACGAACTGCGGGCTCAGCACCTCGTCGGCCAGCCGGCCGCAGATCGCGTTGAACGGCGAGGCCTCGGCCGCCGCGTACGCCCACTCGGCCACGCCCCACACGAACCACGGATCGTCGTCCGCCACCGCCTGTTGCGCGCGGACCCGGCGCAGCCCTTCGACCGAATTGGCGGCCGGCACCACCGTCATCGCGCCGCTGTCGGTGTACAACGCGAACGCATAGAAATGTTCGTCCGGGTGCAGCGCCCGCAGCGCCCTGAAGGTCGCCCTCGCGGCATCGGCAATATCCCGCTGGAAATCAGAAAAGTCGCTCATCGCATCCTCGTCCAGTCGCCCTGCGCGCTCGTCGGGGCACGCGGCGCGCGAATCGTGCGTCGTGTCCCGGCATGCGGCGGATTGTCCGTCATTCCGCCGCGCGCCGGTACCGGGGCGCACCCGCGCTCACCGTCCGGCGTCCCGGCCGTCGAACGCCCGCACGCACCCGGCGGCCGCCAGTGCGATCGCCGCCGACAGCAGCATCATCGCGAGCGGCAGGTAGCCTGCGTTGCGCGGGGTCAGCAGCGCGCCCGTCAGCGACGACAGCGCGGCGCCGCCGCCGATCGTCATCGCGCCGGCC
This sequence comes from Burkholderia sp. KCJ3K979, assembly GCF_016759955.1. Taxonomy (NCBI): domain Bacteria; kingdom Pseudomonadati; phylum Pseudomonadota; class Betaproteobacteria; order Burkholderiales; family Burkholderiaceae; genus Burkholderia; species Burkholderia sp. KCJ3K979. The sequence goes on along the minus strand of NZ_JACFYV010000242.1, from coordinate 6,912 downwards.
AGCCCCGATGCGCTGCCAGCCAGTTCCGGGCGTACGGACACCGCGCCCGCATGGGCGCCGGGATTGCTCAGCCCGTTGCCGATGCCGACCAGCACGCACGGCCCGAACCACGCGAGCGCATGGGTCACGCCGCCGAACAGCAGCGCAAGCCCGATCAATGGCCCCGCACACGCGACGAGCCGCCCGCACAGGATCGTCGTGGCCAGCGCATGGCGGCGCGCGACCCGCGCGGCCAGAAAGCTGCCGCAGACGAAACCGGCCGTGATCGTCCCCATGTAGAAGCCGATCTCCGCGGGCGGGATGCCGAACAGCGTTGTCGCGGCGAGCGGCGCACCGGCCAGGAACGCATAGAACGCGCCCGTCGAGAACGCCATGCACAGCGCATAGGCCCAGAAACGGCGCGCACGCAGCAGCGCCGGATACGCGCGAAGCTGCTGCCCGAAGCTCGACGGCCGGCGCGTATGGGTTTCGGCGAGATCGCGCACGCACCAGGCAAACAGCGCGGTGCCGACTACGGCCAGCAGCCAGAAGCTCGCGCGCCAGCCGACCGTCTGGTCGAGCGCACCGCCGAGTGTCGGGCCGAGCATCGGCGCGAACGCGGCCGCCATCGCCGCGTAGCCGATCCGGCTCGCCGCGCGCGCGCCGCCGCCGGTATCGCGGATCGCCGCCATCGACACCGGATAGACCGACGTGATCGCCGCCTGCATCAGCCGGCAGCCGAGAAACACGTGGATATCGGTCGCCATCGCACAACCGAGCGAACCGAGCGCGAACAGCGCGACGCTCGTCAGCACGATCGGCCGCCGCCCGAACCGGTCGGACAGCGGCCCCGTCACGCATTCGAGCGACGCGGCCACCGCCGCATAGCCGCCGAGCGACAGCGCGACGAGCGCATAGTCGGTATGCAGGTCGCGCACGATCGCCGGCAGCGACGGCAGGAACAGGCTCAACGGCAGCACCGACAACGCGCACAGCACGATCAGCGTGGCGTGCCGTGGCGACGCCGGGTCGGAAGTAGTCGACAGGTTCGATCGCAAGCGGATGCCCTCCCGCGCACGGGCCTCTCGGCCGTGCGCAACAAAAAAAAGCCCCCGAACGAGTCGGGGGCGCATGGGTGCCGGCGCGGTGCCGCTACCGGACCCTGCGCCTGTGGACGACTACGATGAAGCAAGTGGTTTTCATGTCGAATGGCTCTGCCGTATGGCTCCTGACTACGTGGTGGACCGCCCGCGGTACCCGACGATGTTAGGCGGACGGCAGCCGCCGCGTCAACGCGCTACCGCGTGCGCACCGACACGAACTTCCGCGCGTTGTTGCGCTGGATCAGCACGGCGATCACGTTGCCGCCGCTCGCTTCGAGCATCGGCACGTCGTCCGGCGTCTCGAGCAGCGTGTCGTTGAGTTCCAGCACGACATCGCCCGGCTGGATGCCGGCGCGCGCGGCGGGGCCATGTACCGCGTCCACCATCATCCCGACCGCGAGCCCCGTCGAGCGGCGCTCGTTGTCGCTCAGCGCGTGCATCGTCAGGCCGAGGCGATCGCCGTGGTCGCCTGCATCGCCGGTGCCCGGCCCCGGCTGCGCGGGGGCCTTCGGCGCGGCCATGCCGACCGTCGCGGGCATACCGCCACCCGCGTCGTCGGCGCCGGTGATCGTCAGCGTCACCGGCGCACGGTTGCGGATCACGCGCAGCGGCGCCTTGCCGCCGGGCGGCAGCGCGGCGGCAAGGTCGTTCAGTTCGGCCGAACGGCCGATCGCCTTGCCGCCCATCTTCACGATCACGTCGCCGGGCTTCAGGCCGGCCGCGGCGGCCGGCGAGCCGGGCGCGACGCCGTTGACGAGCGCGCCTGCCGGACGCGGCAGCCCGAACGCCGCGGCCAGACCGACGCCTACGTCCTGCACGTCGACGCCGAACGCATTGCCCGACGGCGCGTCCGGCGCGGGCGCCTGAGCCTGCTGCGCCTGCATCTGCGCCTGCTGTTGCGCGCGCAACTGGGCACGCACCTTGGCCGCGAATGCGATCGGGATGGCGAACGTCGTGCTCGCGTAGCGGTCGGCGCCCGGATAGACCTGCACCGCGATGCCGATCACGTCGCCCGCGCGATTGAACACGGGGCCGCCGGAGTTGTCCGGGTTCGGTGCGATGTCGGTCTCGAAGAACGGGAATGCGCTGCCGTCCGGCAGCCGCCGCGATGTCGCGCTGACGATGCCGGCCGTGACCGTGTTGCCCGATCCGTCCGGCGCGCCGATCGTCAGCACCGGTTCGCCCGCGCGGACTTTCGACGAATCGCCGATGCGCACGAACGGCAGCTTCGTCGCGTCGACGCGCAGCACGGCGACATCGCTTTGCGGATCGACGGCCAGCACCGTCGCCTTGAATTCGCGGCGGTCGGTGAGCCGCACCGTCACGTCGGTCGCCTCGTCGACCACATGGGCGGACGTGAGGATCAGGCCATCGGCGCTGACGATGAAGCCCGAACCGCTGCCGGACACCGCACGCGGCGCCACCGTATCGGGCGCCGGCGCCTGCGGCCCCTGCGCGGGCGGCGGCGCGCCGTGCCGGAAGAACGCGGCGAGCGGATCGTCGGGATCGAGCGCGGCAAAGGCCGGCCCGCCGGTTTGCGGATCGGGCGTGGCGGCCAGGATGGTCACGACCGCCGGGCCGTAGCGTTCGACGATCGCCGGGAAATCGACCGGCATCGCGTAAGGCGCGGCGGGTGGCCGCGCCTTCATCGCCGGCGGTGCGGCGTGCGGCGCGAGGGTGCCGGCAACGGCGGCGGGCAGCGGCAAACATCCGGCAAACACGCCCCCGATCAACGCGGTGCGAAGCACGGCGCGAGCAAGCGTCTGGCAAACCACGGTGCCACCTCCCCCGGCAGCCGCGACGCCACCCTGCGCGAGACGCGCGGGCGCCCGACAAGCACCGGTACACCCCACCATTTATAGCCCACGCGCAGGTTGGAACATACGAATCGAAACCCGTATGCCGGGAGGTGCCCGGGCGGCGGAACCGCGAGGGTGGTCGTTTCGAACAAAGTGCGCGGTTCGTCAATCCGAATATCCACCACGCATCGGTGCGCGCGTCACCGGCATCGTTGCGATCTGCGATCGCGGCCGATCATTGGCCTGTCGCGCATCGCCGACCGCGAAACCATCCCGTCACGCATCCCCCGCGCCCACCCGCTCCGCGATCGCCGACACCATCCGCAACATCGGCTCGAACGCATCGGCCGACGTATTGCCGAAACCGAGCACGAGCCCGTTGCCGGCCCGCGCCGCATCGATCGCGAAACCCGACAGCGGAAACGGCCCGATGCCATGCGCGCGCGCCGCTTCGACGATCGCGCGATCGCGATACCGCGCCGGCAACCGCAGCGCGAGATGCAGCCCGCACGGGCCGCCCTCGACCTGGTGCGGCACGCTCAGGCTGCGCTCGAGCGCGGCGAGCAGCAACCGCCGCCGGTCGCGATACAGCCGGCGCATCCGCCCGAGATGCCGGCCGTACTCGCCCGTCTCGATGAAGTCGGCGAGCGCGAGCTGCACGTGGCGGGTCCCGCCGCGCAGCATCTCCGGCAGCGCCGGCCGCACGGCGGCCAGCAACGCATCGGGCAGCACGAGAAAACCGATCCGCAGCGCCGGAAACATCGTCTTGCTGAACGAGCCGAGATAGACGACCGGCGAATCGGGCGCCAGCCCGTGCATCGCGCCGATCGGCTCGCCGGTGTGACGGAATTCGCTGTCGTAGTCGTCCTCGATGATCCACGCGCGATGGCGGCGCGCCGCGTCGATCAGCGCGAGCCGACGCGAGATCGACAGCACGGCGCCGGTCGGGAACTGGTTCGACGGCGTCGTGTAGACGAGGCGCGGCGTCCGCTCGCGCCAGTCGTCCGGTTCCGCGCGCAGCCCTTCGGCGTCGACCGGCATCGGCACGACGTCGAGGTCGGCCGCCTGCATCGCGGTGCGCGCGCCGCGATAGCCGGGCTCCTCGACCCACACCGTATCGCCCGGATTCGTCAGCAGTTGCGCGCACAGTGCGATCGCCCCTTGTGCGCCTTCGGTGATCACGATCTGCTCGGGATCGCAGCGCACGCCGCGCGTGACGGCCAGGTGGCGCGCGATCGATTCGCGCAACGCGGGCTCGCCGAGCGGATCGCCGTACGCCAGCAGCTCGCGGCCGGCGCGACGCAACGCGCGGTCGATCGCATGCCGCCACGCGTCCACCGGGAAATGCGACAGCGCCGGCACGCCCGGACGAAAGCCCTCCGATTCACCAGTGCCGACGAGGCTCAGGCGAATCCGGCCGAGCCGCTGCGCGACGGCCGGCGGCGCGGCACGCCGGCGCGGCGGCGTGGGCCGCGACAGCCCGACGACCCGCGTGCCGCGACGATCCGATTGCAGGAAGCCTTCGGCGACGAGCTGCTCGTACACGGCGGCCGTCGTATTGCGCGACACGCCGAGCGTTTCGGCCAGCGCACGCGTGCCGGGCAGCCGCGTGCCGGCCGGCATCGCGCCGCCGAGAATCGCGTCGCGCACGCGGCGCAGCAACTGGCGCTGGAGCGAGGGTGCGCCAGGCGTGCGCGCCAGCGGCGCATCGAGCGGCAGCAACGGTGCGTCGCCGGCAGGAAAGGCAGTCGTCATCGGAACATCGCAGCGTGAAAAGGTCGGAACGTGACGCACGGGCGAGCGTCGCACGGTGACCGGCGCGCGGCTGGCGGCCCCAGATCGTGGCACCATAAATTTACCGCTCACTGGCGCTTCTCATGGTACCTCGGCGGGACTACGATCGTCTGCATGCCGGCATGTCGCCGGCCGCCAACCGAAGCGAGATCGACCTTGCCCACGCTCACCAACGCTTTCCAGCAGCCCATCGGCCACCCCGTTCCCGACTGGTCCGCGCGCCCGCGCCCGGCGCGCATCGTGCTCGAAGGCCGCTACTGCCGGCTCGAGCCGCTCGACGCCGAACGCCACGCCGCCGATCTGTATGCCGCCTACGCACAGGCGCCCGACGGCAGCGACTGGACCTATCTCGCACACGGCCCGTACGCCGACGAATCCGGCTACCGCGACTATGCGCGCGGCGCGCAGGCGAGCACCGATCCGCTGCACTACACGGTGATCGACCGCGCCACGGGCCGCGCGGTCGGCACGCTCGCGCTGATGCGCATCGATCCGGCCAACGGCGTGATCGAGGTCGGCTCGGTCACGTTCTCGCCGCTGCTCAAGCGCACGCCGGTGTCGACCGAAGCGCAGTTCCTGCTGATGAAGTACGCGTTCGACACGCTCGGCTACCGGCGCTACGAATGGAAGTGCGACGACCTGAACGCGCCGTCGCGCAAGGCGGCTGCCCGCCTCGGCTTCCGCTACGAAGGCACGTTCCGGCAGGCGATCATCTACCGCGGCCGCAATCGCGATACCGCGTGGTTCTCGATCGTCGACGGCGAATGGCCGGATGTGCGCGCCGCGTTCGAAGCCTGGCTCGCACCGGAGAACTTCGACGCGCAAGGCGAACAGCGCCAGTCGCTCACCGCGATCCGCCACGCACAGGCCAGCGCGCGCGATGCCGCCGGCCGCGCGAACGACGCCACGCGCGTCACGGTGCGCCCGCTCGTCGTCGCCGACGAAGCCGCGTGGCGTCCGCTGTGGCAGGGTTACCAGAAGTTCTATGACACCGCGCTGAGCGACGCGGTGTTCGCGACGACCTGGGCGCGCCTGATGGACCCGGCCGAGCCGATGTTCGTGCTCGGCGCGTTCGACGCGTCGGGTGCGCTGGTCGGGATCGTCCATGCGATCTACCACCGTTCGTGCTGGACCGAAGGGCCGTACTGCTACCTGCAGGATCTGTACACGGCGCCAGACGCGCGCGGGCAAGGTGCCGGCCGCGCGCTGATCGAGGCCGTGTACGAACGGGCGCGCGAAGCCGGCGCGAGCCGCGTGTACTGGCTCACGCACGAGACCAACACGACCGCGCGGGCGCTGTACGACAAGCTCGCGAACAATGCCGGTTTCATCCAGTACCGGCACGATCTGAAGAAGTAACGTCGCGCCGCCGCCGGCCGACGTTCAGCCACGAACATCGGCCGGATGGCGTGCGTCGCCGTCCTCCGGCGTGGCGTCGCACGCCGCACCGGCCATCCCCGGCAGTGCTGCCGGGCGGATCATCTCGTCGCCATTGGCCGGCACGGGCCGCCGCACCGGCCGGAACACCGGCTCGCCCGGCTCGATCGGCTGCCCCGAGAGCGCGCAACGACCGGGCTGCAACGCGACGCGCAGGCGCCAGCGTTGCTCGCCGTAATGACACCGGCCGCTCTCGACCCATCGCACCAGCAGTGCGTCGTCGCCCGCCTCCAGCACCGTGACGAACAGTTGCGGACGCAACGGCGATGCCGCGGCCGTCGCGTGCTCCGGAATCGGCGCGCGGCCGATCGTCACAAGCGGATGCGCGACCACGCCGCCGCGCGACGGCATCGCGTCGTCTTCGTCGAACGCGGACGCGTCGCACGACAGGTCTTCTTCGCAGATCGGGCTTTCCATGGTGTTGAGCATGCTTGACGAATTTCCGTGCAGGTTGAACGACGCCGGCGCGTTCAGCGCCGGCCCATCGGTTCGCGCAGCAGGGACAGGCCGATCGCCGCGCCGACGGCGGCGGCCGCGAGCATCAGCCCGATGCCGCCCGACCAGCCGAACGCACCGACGATCGCGCCGATCGTCAGCGGCCCGATCACCTGGCCGAGATAGTTGCCCTGCACGACCCAGCCGATGCTGAGCGGCGCCAGCGACGGCGACGGGGCGGAGCCCGGCGCGCACGCGAGAATGGTCGCGGGCAGCATCCCGGCCATCGCCGAAAACGCGAACCCGAGCGCGACCGCGAGCGGCGCGGGTGTCGCGGCGCTGAAGAGGCCCGCGCCGCTCGCGGT
>NZ_JACFYV010000241.1:0-9613 GCF_016759955.1 Burkholderia sp. KCJ3K979 | reverse complement strand
CGTTCATGCTTGTCGCGCAAGCGCCGCGCGACGTCGGCATCGGATTCGCCGATCACCGAATGAAACGAGTTCATCACGAGCGGCGGCCGGTCGCCGCGACCGAATGCGGCCGCCTGCCGGTGCAGCTCGGCGACGAACAGGCGTGCATCGTCGAGCGTCGGCTGCGACGTGTAGACGACTTCCGCATACCGCGCGCCGAGCGCCACGCCGCTCGCCGACTGCCCCGCCTGGAACAGCACCGGCCGCCGTTGCGGCGACGGCGGCACGTTCAGCGGCCCCTGCACCTGGAAATGCGCGCCGCGATAGTCGATCGCGCCGAGCTTCAACGGATCGACCGAGATGCCGCCGCCCGGCCCGCGCCGCGTCGCGCGCGGATCGTTCGCGTCGAACAGCGCGTTGACGACTTCGACGAATTCGGCCGCGCGCGCATAACGCTGCTCCGGGTCGGGCAACGCGGCATCGCCGAAATTCTCCTCGCCGACCGACGACGTGACCGCATTCCACGCGGCGCGGCCGCCGCTCACGTGATCGAGCGTGCCGATCAGCCGTGCGAGGTTGTATGGATGGTGATACGTGGTCGACACCGTCGCGACGAGCCCGATGGCCGATGTCGCCTGGCTCAGCGCCGCCAGCGCGACGATCGGCTCCTGGCTGCCGGTGGTCCCGGCGAGGCCCGCCGCATCGGCCTGCAACAGGTCGGCGGTAAAGAGGCCGGTGATCTTCTCGGCTTCCGCCTTGCGCGCGAGCGACGCCGCGCGCCGCACGCCCTGTGCGACATCCGCATCGCCGGGCGCGTAGAGCACGCTCGCCGCGCCGACGAGCGTCTTCAGCCGTCTGCGTGCGCCACTCATGACGCGGCTCCGGTCGCCGTGCGATGGCACGCCGTGAGGGCCATACATCGTTTGCGTTGCTCGTTCATCAGTTGCTCCGAGAAAACCCGTCCTTCAGGACGGGGAGGAAAGGCGTGCTGTTGACAGACAGCTTCTTCCACGGGTTAGGATCACCTGCATGATTCTTGTCTACCGCTACCGGGTGAAATCGCTCAACGGACTGCTTAACAAGCAGAGCCGCGCGGTGAACTACGTCTGGAACTTCTGCAACGACACGCAGAAGCACGCGCTCAAGTGGGGCAAGAAGTGGCCTACAGGATTCGACCTGAACGTGCTGACGACCGGCAGCAGCAAGGAACTCGGTATTCACTCCGGCACGGTCAACGCGACGTGCGAGCAATATGCGAAGTCGCGCAGTCAGCACCGTCGGCCCTGCCTGCGCTATCGCGGCAGGAAATCGCTGGGCTGGGTGCCGCTGAAGGGGCGTGACCTGAAGCGCGAGGGTGACGCATTCCGTTTCGCCGGCAACACGTTTCGCGTGTTCAACAGCCGACCGCTTCCCGAAGGCAAGATCAAGGACGGGACCAACTTCGCGCAGGATGCGCGCGGCAATTGGTTTCTCAACATCGTGATCGAAGTACCCGACGTTCAGGCCCGACCTATCCGTTCCGGCGTCGGCATCGATCTCGGCCTGAAAGACTTCGCCACACTTTCGACCGGCGAGAAGCTGCCCAATGACCAGTTCGGCCGACGAGCGGCGGAAAAGCTGGCGAAAGCGCAGCGGGCACGAAAGCACAAGCGACATATCGCGAAGCTGCACGCCAAGGTCGCCAATGCCCGCGCCGACTTCCAGCACAAGCTCGCGCTCGATCTGGTGCGGCGGTTCGATTACATCGCGGTCGGCAACGTATCCGCCGTGAAGCTCGCCAGAACCAGGATGGCGAAGAGCGTCTACGACGCGTCCTGGTCGTCCTTCCGAAACAAACTCCGTTACAAAGCGGTCGCGCACGGGGCCACGTTCGAGGAAGTGGACGAAAGCGGTTCCACCCAGTCCTGTTCGTCGTGCGGGTCGAAAGACAGCGCGACGCGGCCGAAAGGTATCGCGGGACTGCGAGTAAGAGAATGGGCCTGCAGTGGATGTGGTGCCGAGCATGATCGTGATATCAACGCTGCGCTGAACATTCTCCGATGCGGACGTGCATCGCCAGGTGTGGGAATCCTCCGCCTTTAGGCGGAAGGGGACGTCAATCGCATTCCTCGTGATTCCGTTCGGTCGGAGAATCGGAGCGTGCCGGCGGCCATCGCGACGGCGAGCGTACTCGCGTCGGACCGTCGGGCAGGCTCCCCGCACGCGCCGCTGGGGCGCGCAGCCAACGACCATAACGCAAGCCCCCCGGGCGGCCGGAACGAATATTTTCGGCTTTCGATATTCTTCTTGATTGTTTGACCGTGCGAACGTCGACGCAAAATAATTCGGCATGCCAAATCCGTTGATCAGGCCGTTTCGACCCGCGCCGATCGCATCATCATGACGTTCGACGCCCTCCGTTCCCACTTCGATTTGTCCGCTTTGTCCGCGCTGCCGTTCCGCTTGAGCGTGCTCGACAAGAGCCCCGTCGCACCCGGAGAAACCGCCGCCGACGCGCTGGCGCGCAGCGTATCGCTCGCACGCTTCGCCGATGCGGCCGGCTATCACCGCTACTGGCTCGCCGAACATCACAACACCGCCGCGCTCGCATGCCCGTCGCCGGAAATCCTGATCGCGCACGTGCTCGCGCATACGCGGCGCATTCGGGTCGGATCGGGCGGCGTGATGCTGCAGCACTACAGTCCGTACAAGATCGCGGAAAATTTCAACCTGCTCGCGTCGCTCGCACCCGGCCGCGTCGACCTCGGCATCGGCAAGGCGCCGGGCGGCCTGCCGCTGTCGACCCGTGCGCTGCAGGCCGGCTACGATCCGGCGCGGCGCGCGTCTTTCGCCGACCTGGCCGACGAGTTGAATCGCCATCTCAAGGGTGACGATGCGACAGCCGATGCAGCCGGCCAGGATGGCGGCGCTACGCTGCATGCGACGCCACGCCCGCCCGAGCCCGCGCAACCGTTCCTGCTCGGCGCGAGCGCGGAAAGCGCCACGCTCGCCGCGCGGCTCGGCTGGGCGTTCGTCTACGCGTCGCACCTGAATGCCTCCGCGACGGATCTGGAACGCACGTTCGACACTTATCGCCAGGCGTCGGGCGGCCGCACGCCGCTGCTGGCCGTCTCCGCGATCGTCGCCGACACCCGCGACACGGCGGCGCAGCTCGCGAGCGGACATCAGGGTTTTCGCGTGCAGGTAGGCGACACGCCCGCCGTCAACGTCGGCAGCCTCGAACAGGCGCATGCATACATCCGCCAGGCCGGCGGCGGCCCGCACCGGATCGAGCCGCGCGAAACGCGGATCGTGCACGGCACGCGCGACGACGTGCTGCGCGAGTTCGACGCATTGCATCGTCGTCACGGGATTGCCGAATTCGTCGTCGACACGCCGGTCGCCGATGCCGCGCCGCGGATTGCGTCGCTGCGCTTGCTGGCCGGCGTGCGTGCCGACGATCGCGACACGGCGGCGGCGCGCGACGAAGCGAACGCACGTCCGAACGCACGTCAACCGGACTTCGAAGGCACCGCGCCATGACCGATACGATCCGCATCGCCGGCGCGGACGACGTGCCGGCCGTCTACGCGTTGCTGCAGGACGCCTACGCGCCGCTCGCGGCGCAGGGCGTGCACTTCACGATCACGCGCTCGCCGATCGAACGCGTCGCGCAGACCGTCGCGCGCGAAACGACGTTCGTGCTCGAACACGCGACACCCGACGGCCGCACGACGCTCGCGGCCACGTTAACCGTGCGGTTTCCGTGGGTGCCCGGCGAACGCCATCGCACGCCCTATCCGTTCCTGCACTGGTTCGCGGTCGCCCCCGCGTTCAAGCGACAAGGATTCGGGCACGCACTGATCGCGCACGTCGAGACGCAGTTTCTGGCATCGCAGGTCAAGGCCCCCGCGACGTATCTCGCGACCGCGACCAATCATCCGTGGTTGCAGTCGTATTACGAGCGCAGCGGCTACCAGCCGTTCGACCGCTCGACGAACGCGCTCGGCACGCCGCTCGTCTGGTTGAGAAAAATCCTGATCCCGGATCTCTACCCGGGCGCAGCCGCGGACGACACCGCCCGGGACCACGAACGCATCCACGCAAACGCGTGACGTGACGTACCGCGCCGGCCCACATAAACGACGCGAACCACATCCACCGCTATTCACCTCGTAAAAGGCTTTCTCGCATGACATTCGCATTTCCGGATTCCGCGCTGCGCGCGTCGCGCCGCACCGTCTCGGTTGCGCTGCTGCTCGCGCTCGCGCTGCCGCATGCGGCGTTCGCCCAGGGCGCGCCCGTCGCGGGCGGCACGCTGACCTGGGGCGTCGAAACCGAGCCCCGTACGCTGAACCCGCAACTGAACGGCCAGGACAAGGTCGAGCTGCTGCTGCGCAACGCGTACGAAAGCCTGCTCGCGCAGAAGCCCGACGGCAGCTACGTGCCGTGGCTCGCGACCGGCTACAAGGTCTCCGCCGACGGCAAGACCTATACGTTCACGCTGCGCGACGGCGTGAAATTCACCGACGGCGCGCCGTTCGACGCGAAGGCCGTCGCCCGCAATTTCCTGAATGCGCGCGAATTGTCGTATGCGGCCGGCAGCCAGCTCGCGCGGCTGATCTCGCACGTCGCCGACGTCAAGACGCCGGACGAGCACACGGTCGTCATCACGCTCGACGCGCCGTATGCGCCGTTCCTGACGTTCGCCGGCCGGCTGCCGCTGCTGTCGCCGAACGCATTCGACCGCCCCGGCCTGAAATCGGGCGGCCCCGACATCGCGGGCACCGGCCCGTTCATCCTGCGCCGCTACGTGAAGGGCCAGGAAATCGAGTTCGCGAAGAATCCCGACTATCGCTGGGCGCCGCCGACCGCCGGCCACTAGGGCCCCGCGTATCTCGACCGGGTCGTCTACCGGTTCCTGCCCGAATCGTCGGTCCGTACCGGCGCGCTGCTGTCCGGCCAGGTCGACGTGATCGAGGGCGTGTCGGGCAACGACGCCGCGCTGATCCGCAAGAACGCCGATTTCACCTACCGCCGCGCGCTCAACACCGGCACGCCGTACTCGCTGTTCCTGAACGTCGGCTACGGCCCGACGCAGGACGTGAAGGTGCGCCGCGCGCTGCTCGAAGGGCTCGACACGACCGGCATCGTGCAATCGATCTACCGCGGCGAGCGCACGCGCGCATGGGGCATCACGTCGCCGATCGATCCGTTCTACGACGCGTCGATCGAAAAGACCTACGGCAACAACCCGAAGCTCGCGAACCAGCTGCTCGACGAAGCCGGCTGGAGCGCGCGCGACAGCGGCGGCTTCCGCACGAAGAACGGTGAGCGGCTGACGATCGCGGTCGTCCAGGCGCAGGCGACCGTGCGCGACCAGCGCGACGTGCTGCTGCAGGCGCTGCAGGCGCAAGCGCGGCAACGACTCGGCGTGGACCTGAAGATCCAGTACGTCGACGACGGCACGTACGTCGAGGCACGCAAGAGCGGCAAGTTCGGCTCGATCGCGAACTCGAACACGCCGCCGGACGGCATCGACATCGAAGGCCACTACCTGCCCGTCGATCGCGGCGGCGCGCTGAACTACAGCCGTGCGGCGGCGCCCGAGCTGACGCGCTGGCTGCAGGCGGCCGCGCGCACGCAGAACGTCGCCGAGCGCAGGAAGCTGTACGGCGAGCTGCAGCACTTCGCGATCAACGAGCAGGCGTACGCGCTGCCGCTGTACGAGCCGGAAGACCAGATCGCCGCCGCGAAGGCGGTCCAGGGCTTGCGCTTCCGCTCGTTCGCGCAGATGCCCGAGAACCCGTACGACGTGTGGGTGAAGAAGTAAGCCGACGCTTGCCGGCCTGCCTCGCATCGCCCATCGCGCCGCCCCGACAGGAGAATCGACCATGAACCGTCCGTCGTCCGCTTTCGTCTCCGTCCCGGACGCGCGGCCTGCCGCTGCGCCGCCGGCCGCATGGCGCCGCTGGCTGCGTTCGCCGATCGCGACGCGGCTCGCCACCGGCGCGCTCGTGCTGTGGGCCGCGGTCACGCTGTCGTTCGCCGCCGTGCATCTCGCGCCGGGCGACATCGTCAGCATCCTGATCGGCGAGCAGTTGAGCACGCCGGAGATCGAAGCCGCGATCCGCCAGGAATGGGGGCTCGACGAACCGCTCGCGCTGCAATACGTGCATTACCTGTGGCGCGTGCTGCACGGCGAGTTCGGCCGCTCGTACATCCTGAACACCGACGTCGCGCCGCTCGTGCTCGGCCAGCTGTGGCCGACGCTGAAACTGACGGGCGCGGCGCTGGTCGTGACGATCGTGTTCGCGGTCGGCCTCGCGGTGCTGACCGCCGGCCGCCGCTGGGCCGGCCGCGCGGCATCGGGCGTCGAGCTGTTGCTCGCATCGACGCCGTCGTTCTGGCTCGGCATCATGCTGCTGTTCGTGTTCAGCTTTACGCTGAAGCTGTTCCCGGTGGCCGGCGATCGCGGCTTCGCGTCGCTCGTGCTGCCCGCGCTGTCGCTCGGGCTCGCCCAGGGCGCGGTGATCGGCCGCGTGCTGCGGCAAGGCATCGAGCGCGCGCTCGACGAGCCGTACGCGCTGACGGTGCGTTCGTGGGGCATCGGCGGACTCGCGCTGCGCGTGCGACATGCGCTGCGCCACGCGGCGCTGCCGGCCGTCACGCTCGCCGGCTGGCTCGTCGGCGGCCTGCTGAGCGGCGCGGTGATCACCGAGCAGGTGTTCGGCCGGCCCGGCCTCGGCAAGGTGACGGTCGACGCGGTGCTGTCGAAGGACATGCCGGTGATCCTCGCGATCGCGATCCTGTCGGCGGCCATCTATGTCGCGCTCAGCACGGCCGTCGACCTGCTGTACCTGCTGATCGATCCCCGCCTGCGCGATCGCCGCGCAGCGCGTTGAACCGGAGACTTCGATGTCCACGCCCATCGACTTCACGTTGCGCCCGCCCGCGACATTCGCCGCCGTCGGCTGGCTGCGCCGCCATCCGGGCCTCGCGCTCGCCGCCGTCTATCTGCTGCTGAACGCGATCGCCGTCGTCGCACCGGGCTGGCTCGCGCACTACGACCCGCTGGCGGCCGATCCGCTGTCCGCGCAGCTCGGCAGCAGCGCCGAGCACTGGCTCGGCACCGATCAGCTCGGCCGCGACATCTTCTCGCGGGTCGTGTACGGCGCCCGCTACTCGCTGTCGATCAGCGCGGCCGCGATCGGCGTCGCGACGCTGTTCGGCACCGCGCTCGGGCTGTTCGCCGGCCTCGCGCGCGGCTGGCTCGACGAACTGATCACGCGCGCGCTCGACGTCGTGTCCGCGTTTCCCGACCTGCTGCTCGCGCTGATGCTGATTTCGTTCACCGGCCCCGGCGCGGTCAACCTCGTGTTCGCGCTCGGCGTCGCGTCGGTGCCGCGCTTCGCACGCGTGGTGCGGGCGCAGACCTTCGTCGTCGCGGCGTCCGGCTATGTCGAGCACGCGCGTACGCTCGGCCTCGCGCCGGCGGTACTGGTATGGCGGCACGTGTTGCCGCATGCGATCGCGCAGGTACCGGTACTCGCGACGATCGGGCTGGGCACCGCGATCATCGGCACGTCGGGGCTGAGCTTCCTGGGGATGGGACCGCAGCCGCCCGCCGCGGAATGGGGATTGATGCTCGCCGAGGGCCGCAACTATCTGTACAACGCGTGGTGGATCGCGGTATGGCCCGGCCTCGCGATCACCGCGGCCGTGATCGCGGTGAACGCGCTCGGCGGCTACTGGCAGGCGCGCTTCGAACATCGGGAGGCGGCATGAGCACGCCCGACACCGTTGCGCGCGCAACGAAATATTCAGCCGCGCCGCTGGCCCGCATCGAGCGCCTGACGATCGGGTTTCGCGGCCCGCGAGGAACACAGGCCGTCGTCGGCCCGCTCGACCTCGCCGTGCATGCCGGCGAATGCGTCGCGCTCGTCGGCGAGTCGGGTTCCGGCAAGTCGGTCACCGCGCGCAGTCTGGTCGGGCTGAACGGCCCGCACGCGGTGATCGACGCCGACCGGTTCGAGATCGCCGGCATCGATGCGGGCAGCCATCGCGAGCGCGACTGGCGCGCGATACGTGGCCGCCGGATCGGCTACGTGCTGCAGGACGCGCTGGTGTCGCTCGACCCGCTGTGGCGCGTGCGCGACCTCGTCGCGGAGGCGTTGCACGATACGCGCCGGCGCGATGTCGCCGCGCGCAGCGCCGACCTGCTGCGCTCGGTCGGCATCGACGATCCCGAGCGGCGGCTGCCGCAGTATCCTCATCAGTTGTCGGGCGGCTTGCGGCAGCGCGTGCTGATCGGCACCGCGATCGCGGGGGGCGCGTCGCTGCTGATCGCCGACGAGCCGACCACGGCGCTGGACATGACCGTGCAACGCCAGATCCTGTCGCTGCTGCGTGCGCGCCGGGACGCCGGCGACGCGATCCTGCTGATCAGCCACGACCTCGCGGTCGTCGCGGAGCTGGCCGACCGCGTGCTCGTGATGCGCGCGGGCCAGGTCGTCGAACAGGGGCCGGCACGCGACGTGCTGAGCGCACCGGCGCATCCGTACACGCGTGCATTGCTCGCGGCGATTCCCACCGCCGCGTCGCGCGGATTCCGGCTGGCGACCGCCGAACGCGTGCCGCTGCCGCCGAAGCGCATCGACACGCAGGCACCGGTGCTGGCCGTCGACGCGCTGACGAAGCGCTACGGCGGGCGCGATGCGCCGGCCGCCGTCGACGGCGTGTCGTTCTCGCTCGCACGCGGCGAGACGCTCGGCATCGTCGGTGAATCCGGTTCCGGCAAATCGACGGTCGCGCGGATCGTGCTCGGGCTCGTCGAACCCGACGCCGGCACCGTCACGCTCGACGGCCAGCCATGGAACGGCATCCCCGAAGCCGCGCGGCGCACCCGCCGTGCGCGGCTGCAGCTGATCGCCCAGGACCCGTACAGTTCGTTCGATCCGCGCTATTCGGTCGGCCGGATCATCGGCGAAGGGCTCGAGGTGGTCGGACTCCACGGCGACGCGCGCCGCCGCCGCGTGCTGCAACTGCTCGACGAAGTGCAGCTCGGTGCGGCGTGCCTCGACCGTTACCCACGCGAATTGTCCGGCGGCCAGCGCCAGCGCGTCGCGATCGCGCGCGCGTTCGCGTCCAACCCGGCGCTGCTCGTCGCGGACGAACCGGTCAGCGCGCTCGACGTGTCGATCCAGGCGCAAGTGCTCGACCTGCTCGCCGATCTGCAGGCCGAACACGGCACCGCGATGCTGTTCATCTCGCATGACCTGGGCGTGGTGCATCACGTGGCCGACCGGATTCTCGTGATGCGACGCGGCCGCGTGGTCGAAAGCGGGCCGGTCACGCAGGTATTCGACGCGCCGTCGCACCCGTATACCGCGTCGCTTCTCGACGCACTGCCCACGCTGCCCGGCGGCACGACTACCGCCCCAGCGCTCACCGCGCTCGCATGACGGTTGCCTGCCCCCGTCGAACCGCCGTCGCGGACTGATCGACCACCGGTGCTCGCCGTCTAGTTGTGAAGCTTCAATAGGTTGTATCGATGGTTCATCCGGACTGAGTCTGGGAGACTGGAAGTCGCCAAACACCCAACCTTCCAGGAACCCAGCCGGATGAACACCCATAAGAATGCCCGACTCACTTT
>NZ_JACFYV010000240.1:0-9622 GCF_016759955.1 Burkholderia sp. KCJ3K979 | reverse complement strand
GACGGTTTCGCCGCGCAACTGCCGCTCGATCTCGTGCGCCGCCGCGCGCCGGCCGGCGCGATCCCGTGGCTCGCGATCGAGGACCCGGCCCATCCATGGCCGAAGCTGCCCGGCAAGCAAGTCAGCGCGGGGCCGTTCTATCTCGTCTGGCTCGGGCCGGACGCGTCGTCGGTGCGCGGCGAGCAGTGGCCGTACCAGATCGTGCGCATCACGATCGAATCGTCGCCGCTCGCGCGCTGGCCGTCGCTCGCGGTCGACACCGCGTTGCCCGCGGACGACCCGGCCCGCGCGGGCCAGCGCCTGTTCGTCACGCAATGTCTCGCGTGCCACCGCATCGACGGCGCGGGCAGCAGCCACGCCGGCCCCGACCTGAGCACGCCGATGAACCCGGTCGACTACTTCCAGCCCGCCGCGCTGCGCCGCTACATCCGCAATCCGGCGTCGGTGCGCGACTGGCCGGGCCGCAGCATGCCGGCGTTTCCGCCCGATCAACTGAGTGATCGCGAACTCGACCAGATCGTCGCGTATCTCGCGTACATGGCGCGGCGCAAGGCGGCAAGATAACGCGCGCCATCCATCCGGCCGCACCCGTCGCGCTTACGCTTCCTGCGCGCTCTGCAACACCGCGCGCAACAGCACGTCGGCGCCGGCCGTCGCCCATTCCGGCGTAATCGCTTCGGCCTCGTTGTGGCTCAGCCCGTCGACGCACGGCACGAAGATCATGCCGGTCGGCGCGACACGCGCGACATAGCACGCGTCATGGCCCGCGCCGGACACGATGTCCATGTGCGACAGTCCGAGCGAGCGCGCCGCGTCACGCACCGTATCGATGCAGCGTGGCGCGAACGGCACCGGCGCATACGTGAAGATCTGCTCGATCCGCGCGCCGAGGCCGGTTTCGTCGGCCAGGCGCGCGAGTTCCGCGCGCAGCGCCGCGTCCAGTTCATCGAGGACCGCATCGTCGGGGTGACGGAATTCCACCGTGAAGAAGCAGCCGCCCGGCACCGTGTTGCGCGAATTCGGCCGCGCCTCGATCATCCCGACCGTCGCGCGCGCATCCGGTGCGTAGCGGCGGCCGAGCACCTCGATGAACGAGATCATCCGTGCCGCGCCAACCAGCGCGTCGCGACGGAACGCCATCGGCGTCGTACCGGCATGCGCGTCGACCCCGGTGAGCGTCACCTCGTACCAGCGCTGCCCCTGCCCGGCCGTCACGACGCCGATCGTCTTGCCGGCCCGTTCCAGAATCGCGCCCTGCTCGATATGCAGTTCGTACGCCGCGTGCACCGGATAGCCGCCAACCGGATCCGTGCCTGCGTAGCCGATCCGTTCGAGCTCCTCGCCGATCGTCCGGCCCGCGCCGTCGCTGCGCGACAACCCGTATTCGAGCGTATAGACGCCCGAGAACACGCCGGCCGACACCATCGCCGGCGCGAAGCGCGAGCCTTCCTCGTTGGTCCAGATCACGACGTCGACCGGGCGTTCGGTCTCGATGCCCGCGTCGTTCAGCGCGCGCACGACTTCGAGCCCGCCGAGCACGCCGTAAATGCCGTCGTAGCGGCCACCGGTGGGTTGCGAATCGGCGTGCGAGCCCGTCATCACCGGTGCGGCGTCCGGATTGCGGCCTGCGCGGCGCGCGAACACGTTGCCCATCCGGTCGACGCGCACCGTGCAGCCGGCGTCGCGCGCCCACTGCACGAACAGGTCGCGCGACTCGCGGTCGAGATCGGTCAGCGCAAGACGGCACACGCCGCCCTTCGGCGTCGCACCGATCTGCGCCATCCGTTCGAGCGACGCCCACAGGCGGTCGCCGTCGACGCGCGGCATGCGCGCGGTATCGGCATCGTTACGCATCGCCGTTCTCCGGCGCGCGTTGCAGTGCATAGCGGAAATCGCAGCGCTTGCCGCCCTGCATGATCGTGCTGGTGCGCGTGAGCGCGATGTCCGGCGCATAGCCCTGGATGAAATAGCTGTCGCGCGCGCAGCTCAGCAGGTGGCCGATCTCGCCGAGCCCCATCGCGTGATACATCTCCGCGTAGCTGCAGCGATGCACGTCGTAGTCGTAGTGCGCGTCGTCCGCGCGCCGCACCTCAACGTCGAGCGCATCGTCCTTCTCCCACAGCACCTGCAGTGCGATGAACGACTTCACGCTCGTGCCGTCCGGCTCCTGCGCGGCGAAGGTCCGGCCCGCGTCGACGGCCGCGCCACGCACGGCTTCCGCGATCACGGCCTGCGCGCGCTCGACGCCGAACTCGCGCTTCATGATCTCGTAGATCGGCTTGATGATTTCCGCTTCGATGCGGCGCCGCGCGAGGATCCCGAGGCGTGTGTCCTCGGGTGCGGCGGCGGATGTCGGGTGCGCTTCTGTCATGGGGATCGTCCTGGTTTTTTTGTCGTTTTGTCGTTTTGTCGTTTTGTCGTTTTGTCGTTTTGTCGTTTTGTCGTTACTTGGCCGCGGTGCGCGAGCCGCCGAGCACGTCGACGACGGCCCACTTGCCGCCGCGCACCTGGTAGATCGTGAAGGCCGGGTCCTTCAGGTTGCCTTCGGCGTCGAACGCGATGCGCCCGGTCACGCCGGGCCGCTCGATCGCACGAACGGCCGCGACCAGTTTCGCCGGCTGGGTCGTGCCGGCCTTCTGCGCGGCCGCGATCAGCGTGGCGGCCGCGTCGTACGCGAACGGCGCATGCAGTTCGATCGGCGCGTGAAAGCGTGCCTGGTATTGCGTGTCGAACGCGTTGCCGCCCGGCATCCGGTCGAGCGGCAGGCCCGGTTCGAGCGCCGTCACGCCGTCGCCGTCCTTGCCGGCGAGCGACAGAAAGGTCTGACTCACGAAGCCGCCCGCACCGAGCAGCGGCGCGTTCACGCCGAGCTGGCGCATCCGGCGCGCGATCGGCGCGGCCTGCGCGTCGAGGCCGCCGAAGAACACGAGATCCGCGCGCTTGCCCTTGATCGCGGTCAGCACGCCGCTGAAGTCGGTCGTCTTGTCGTTCACGTACTGACGATCGACGATCGTGCCGCCGTTCGCCTGCACGCCCTTGATGAACTGGTCGGCCAGCCCCGCGCCGAACGACGTGCGATCGTCGAGCACCGCGATGCGCTTCGCCTTCAGCGTCTTCACCGCGTACGCGCCGGTGAAGTGTCCGCCTGCATCGTCGTGACCCATGATGCGGAACGCCGTCGCGTAGCCCTGCTGCGTGTATTGATGACCGGTGGAGGCCGGCGCGATCTGTGGAATGCCCGCATCGCGGTACACGCGCGACGCCGGCACGCTGCAGCCCGTGTTCCAGTGACCGACGACGCCAATCACGTGCTGGTCGACGAGTTGCTGCGCGACCGCGACGGCCGTGCGCGGGTCGGACTGATCGTCGGCCGCGACGAGCTTGTAGACGACCGGCTTGCCGCCGATGGTCGGATGCTTCGCGTTCGCGTCGTCGATCGCGAGTTGCGCGCCGTTCTGCAAGTCCTTGCCGATCCGCGCGGACGGGCCCGTGAGCGGCGCGGCGAGACCGATCAGGACCGTCTGCGGAGCGGACTGCGCGAACGCGGGAACGGTGGCGACCAGGGCGGCCGCGGAGAAGGCGAGATGGGCGGAAAAGAAAGCGATTTTCATGTGCGGGGACCGGTCAGTCGGATCAAAAACATGAAAAATATTAAATATTCGACACTCAAACCCCAAATACCCAATTATTGGATGCTTATGCCGTTCCCGACACATTAGCGTACATCGCTGTAAATAAAGGGTATTTTTATGTTGTCGCTTACCCTGACTTTTCGATAAAATTCGATACATGAAAAATATCGAACAGTTGCCGCACGATCCGCCGCTGCGCGCGGTGCGTGCATTCGAAGCATTCGCGCGTCTCGGCTCGGTCACCGCGGCGGCGGGCGAACTCGACATCACGCCGTCGGCGGTCAGCCATCAGCTGCAACTGCTCGAGGCGTTCATCCAGACGCCATTGACGGTACGCGAAGGCCGGCTACTCGCGCTCACCGACGAGGGACGCGACTACTACCGGTCGATCAGCGCGGCGTTCTCGGTGCTGCGCAGCGCCACGCGCTTCGTGCGCGATCGTTCGTCGCTGCGCCAGATCACCGTCAGCCTGATTCCGCTGCTCGGCATCGGCTGGTTCGTTCCGCGGCTGCATGCGTTCCTGGCCGACAACACCGATGTCGACGTCACGGTGCTGTACGCACATCACCGCAACTACCGAAGCGATGCGTCGGATCTGTCGATCCGCTTCGGCACCGGCGACTGGCCCGGCTACCGCTGCGAGCGGCTGCTGCCGGGCGCGATGGTGCCGATGTGCAGCCCGTCGTTCCTGAAGCGTCACGGGCCGTTCCGCACGCCGGCCGATCTCGCCCGCGCGCCGCTCGTGCATGACGAGGATCGCAGCACGTGGGTCAACTGGCTGCAGGGCGCCGGCGTAAGGCACGTATCGCACGCGGTGGGGCCGATGTTCGAGGACGGCCAGCTCACGCTGAGCGCCGCCCGCGCCGATCTCGGCGCCGCGCTGCTGCGCGCGCCGCTGGTCCAGCGCGAACTGGCGAACGGCGAGCTGGTGCAACTGTTCGATCACGCGCTGGACGACGGGCGCGATTACTACCTGTGCACGCGCGAGGACGCGGACATGCCGGACGGGGCGCGACGGCTGGCGGAATGGTTGCGGGAGATGGCGGGGATTTGAGCGGGGTGTGCCCCGCCTGCCGAACCGGGAATCGGCATTCGCTTCGGACAAGCGGCGATCTTGCATTTGCGCGGTCGCATGTCGATGATGGATGCGTCAAGTCATGGGGGTTGCAATGCATACGATCCCGGTCGACCTGTCGGATGACCAGCATGCCGCGCTGAGCATCATCGCAGGGGCCAGGGACCGCCCCCGCGCCGAAATCATCGGCGACGCAATCGATGCCTATATCGCGCGACACGAGCACACACTTGTCAACAATGTGTTCGGTCTATGGAAGGGGCGCGAGATTGCCAGCCAGGAGGACCTGCGTTCGGAATGGTGAAGGCATGTACAGCCTCTGCCCCGCCCGAATTGCCTTCGGCCCCCGCCAATCAAGGGCCGGAAGCAGATAGAAAATCCCGATGCCTCGGATTGAAACAAGCAATTTCACAAGCTCAGGGTGAACCCGGATACTGGCAACACTCCACTCACCACTGACGAAAAGGAATTGTCCAGATGCCGATCATCAACACCCAAATCAAGCCGTTCAAGGCAACCGCTTACCACAATGGCGAATTCGTGCCCGTGTCGGAAGAGAACTTCAAGGGCAAGTGGTCCGTCGTCGTGTTCTACCCGGCCGACTTCACGTTCGTCTGCCCGACGGAACTGGGCGACCTCGCCGACCGTTACGCGGAATTCCAGAAGCTGGGTGTCGAAATCTACGGCGTGTCGACCGACACGCACTTCACGCACAAGGCATGGCACGACACGTCGGACACGATCGCCAAGATCAAGTACCCGCTGGTCGGCGACCCGACGCTCACGCTGTCGCGCAACTTCGACGTGCTGATCGAGGAAGAAGGGATGGCGCTGCGCGGCACGTTCGTGGTCAACCCGGAAGGCGAGATCAAGCTGTGCGAAATCCATGACAACGGCATCGGCCGCGACGCAGGCGAACTGCTGCGCAAGGTCCAGGCCGCGCAATACATCGCCGCGCACCCGGGCGAAGTGTGCCCGGCCAAGTGGACGCCGGGTGCGGAAACGCTGACCCCGTCGCTCGACCTGATCGGCAAGATCTAAGGGTCGCCGCGCGCCTCGCACGGGGCGCGCGACAAGCCTCGCCACGGGCCGCCTCGCGCGGCCCGCGCCCTCCTCCGGCACGACGTGCCCGACCAGCATCATCAATACGGAATCCGAAACGCCATGCTCGACGCCAATCTCAAGAACCAACTCAAAGCGTACCTCGAAAAGATCACGCGCCCGATCGAACTCGTCGCCTCGCTCGACGACAGCGCGAAATCGCAGGAACTGCTGGCGCTGCTGAACGAGATTGCGTCGCTGACGGATCGCGTGACCGTAACCGAACGCCGCGACGACGCCGAGCGCAAGCCGTCGTTCTCGATCGGCGAGCCCGGCAAGCCGGCCGGCATCCGCTTCGCCGGCATCCCGATGGGCCATGAATTCACGTCGCTCGTGCTCGCGCTGCTGCAGACGGGCGGCCATCCGATCAAGCTCGACCACGACGTGATCGAACAGATTCGCGCACTCGACGGCGACTACGCATTCGAAACGTTTTTCTCGCTGTCGTGCCAGAACTGCCCGGAAGTCGTGCAGGCGCTGAACGTGATGTCGCTGATCAACCCGCGCATCCGCCACGTCGCGATCGACGGCGCGCTGTTTCAGGATGAAGTCGAGTCGCGCCAGATCATGGCCGTGCCGACGATGTTCCTGAACGGCGCATCGTTCGGCCAGGGCCGCAGCAGCGTGAAGGAAATCCTCGCAAAGCTCGATACGGGCGCCGGCGAACGCGCGGCGAAGTCGCTCGAAAACAAGCCGGTGTTCGACACGCTGATCGTCGGCGGCGGCCCCGCGGGCGCGGCTGCCGCGATCTACTCGGCACGCAAGGGCATCGCGACGGGTGTCGTGGCCGAGCGTTTCGGCGGCCAGGTGCTGGACACGATGGCGATCGAGAACTTCGTGTCGGTTCAGGAAACCGAAGGGCCGAAGTTCGCGACCGCACTCGAGCAGCACGTGAAGCAGTACGACGTCGACATCATGGACGTGCAGCGCGCCGACGCGCTGATTCCGGGCGACGTGCACCAGATCCGCCTCGCGAACGGCGCGGTGCTGAAGGCGAAGACGATCGTCCTCGCGACCGGTGCACGCTGGCGCGAAATCAACGTGCCGGGCGAGCGCGAATACCGCAACCGCGGCGTCGCGTACTGCCCGCACTGCGACGGCCCGCTGTTCAAGGGCAAGCGTGTCGCGGTGGTCGGCGGCGGCAACTCGGGCGTCGAGGCCGCGATCGACCTCGCCGGCATCGTGAAGGAAGTCACGCTGATCGAATACGGCGCGCAACTGCGCGCGGACGAAGTGCTGCAACGCAAGCTGCGCAGCCTGCCGAACGTGACGATCGTCACGCAGGCGCAGACGACCGAACTGACCGGCGACGGCAGCAAGCTGAACGGGCTCGTCTACAAGGATCTGCGTTCCGGCGAAACGAAGCGCGTCGACCTCGAAGGTGTGTTCGTGCAGATCGGCCTCGTGCCGAACACCGAATGGCTGAAAGGCACGGTCGAACTGTCGAAGCACGGCGAGATCGTCGTCGATGCACGCGGCGCAACGTCGGTGCCGGGCGTGTTCGCGGCCGGCGACGTAACGACGGTGCCGTTCAAGCAGATCGTGATCGCGGTCGGCGAAGGGGCGAAGGCGTCGCTCGGCGCGTTCGATTACCTGATCCGGCAGGACGTGGCGGCGCCGGCGGCCACTGCGCAGCCGCAGGCCGAAGAAGCGGTCGCCGCCTGACGGACGTCAACGCACCGGCATCATAGTTTGTCTCTCTTGGCCCCGCATGCTTTGGTCGGCGTGCGGGGCCCTTTTTATGCCGAATACATTCGCGGTTACTTGGTCGCGGTCGTGCCGCCGTCCGCCGGCACGGGCGCCGTCGACTTGAAACTGCTCGACTGCCTGACCAGTTGCTCGGTCATCGCGGCCGCCACCGGATTCGCGCCGGACGACGAACCGCCCTGCCGGTACGAACCGGTGCTCGCCGGCATCGAGGAGATCGACGACATCGACGGCGGCGGCAACGACGGGTCGAGCTTCGCCGATTCCCTGACGAGCGCGGCCGTCTCCGGCGTTTCGGATTTCATCGCGGCCGGCGGCGCGGCGGCGGCGTGGCGTTCGAGGCCGTCGCGCTTGCGCGGCGCGCGTTGCGTGACCTGTGCTCGCTGCGTGCTCTGTGCGGGCGCAGCCGACCGAGCGGGTTGGACCGATTGGGTGGGTTGAACAGTCGCAGTCTGGGCCGGCGCCGGCGGGGTCGAATCCTCCGGGTTCACCGTCACGACGTTGACCTTCGGCGGCGGTGCGGCCGGTTTCGTCACCGGTTGCGGCTTGTCGCTGACGACCGGCACCGGTGCAGGCGCGGCGTCGACGCGCGCGGGTGCGACCGGCGCGGACGTGGATGCGGTTGGTGCGGGAGGCGGCGCGGCAGCCGCCTGCTTCGGCGCCGTCGCGGCGGCCGGTGCCGGCGGCGCGATCGCACCCTGTACCGCGTGATCGTTGCCTGCAGGCGCCGCGGCAACGGGCGCGGCCGAATCGCCGATGCCGGCGTCTTCGATCGCACGGTGGTCCGCGCGCAGCAGCATCACGTACGCGGTGCCGGCCGCGGCTACCAGCAGCCCGCCGGCGATCATGATGGTTTTACGGGTACTCGTCATGCTTGCTCACCGATCATATCGACGTGAACAAGCCATCATACGCGGCCAATGCGCGTTGATCTCGTACGAATACATTTGGTTGCATTGATGACGGCGCACGGCCATCGGCGCCGCGCCGTACTATCGTCAGACGGAAAAAACCGCCCGCCCTCGCCCGTCAGATGCAGAAGATCGCGACCGCAATCCCGCCGAACAGCAGCCACTTGACGATGTAGTACACGGTGCGATTCCACGCCTTCAAGCGCTTGCCCGCGCGGCGAATCGCATACAGGTACCGGAACGCACGATTGAGCCCGCCCGTGCGATCGCCCGTTTCGTTCGGCGACGCGGCCGCGCGCATCAGCAGTTGTCCGAACGCATCGTTGACACGCTGCGCCCAGCGATATTTCATCGGGCGATCGATGTCGCAGAACAGGATCACGCGATCGTGCGCGGTGCGGTTTTCGGCCCAGTGCAGGTACGTCTCGTCGAACATCACGGCCTCGCCGTCGCGCCATGCGTACGACTCGCCGTCGACGACGATCCGGCACGCGTCGTCGTTCGGCGTGTCGAGCCCGAGGTGGTAGCGCAGCGAGCCCGCATACGGATCGCGATGCAGCCCGAGTGTCCCGCCCGGCGGCAACTGCGCGAACATCGCCGCCTTGATCGACGGAATCCGCGACAGGATCTCGACCGAGCGCGGACACAACGCCTGCGCGGACGGATGCGGCGCGTCGTACCACTTCAGGTAGAAACGCTTCCAGCCGTGGCGAAAGAACGAATTGAAGCCGATGTCGTTGTACTCGCCCGACGCCTTGATCCGGCTCGCGTCGCGCAACGCAAGCGCTTCGCGGCGGAACGTGCGCCATTCGCGCTGCAGCACCGCGAGTTCCGGAAAGTGCTCCGTGTCGAGAAACGGCGTGGTCGGCACCGACGAGAACGCATACGAAAAGCAGTTCAGCGGTGCGGTAAAGGTCGAGTGGTCGGATAGTTGCCTGAACAACCGGTGCCGAACCTTGCCGCGCCGATGCGTGTACACGACACACGCAATGAACACGATCAACAGGACCCAGCGCATCGATATTTCCCCCGTGGTTCTTTTGAGGAAATTCTAGAGACGGGGAAAATTTCCTGCATCGACGCGCAGGTCGTGCGGCAGGCGTCGTCACGATGTGGCGAGACGGGGGGCGATCCGTGCCGAAATGCAAAAAAGCCCGTGTATACGGGCTTTTCGAGCGATCCGACGTGCGTGCGGC
>NZ_JACFYV010000023.1:0-54719 GCF_016759955.1 Burkholderia sp. KCJ3K979 | reverse complement strand
CCCGAACAGGACCGTGAAACGACTCTACGCCGATGATAGTGCGGATTCCCGTGTGAAAGTAGGTAATCGTCAGGCTCCCCTCAAGCCAGAAACCCCCGCCCGATCAGGCGGGGGTTTTTGCATTGCGGCGCCAAAAAGGCGAGCGGCGAAGCGCCGTGTGACATGGGGCGGGTGTCGAGGTGTCGGCTCAAATCGGAATCGCTCCCATGAAATCGGCGCAAATGAACCTCGCCTATCGGGTGTCTGTCGCCAGCAATTGGTGTTGCTGAAGCCCGCCTCTGGTTCGCTGGTGGCCATCAGAGCCGCAACGGGAAACCGCGTTGGCAACCGCCCATGGCTATCCTCCCTCCGGCCTTGCCCGACGTCGACCGCGATCAGCCATGCCTGGCCCTCACCATCTGATAGTCAGTCAACAGGTGATGATCGTCGGCTTATGAGATGCATCTTCTGCCAAAATTTCCATATCTCGTGTGGCAGCGGGATGCGTCTTGCATTCGATCCGCCTTCCACGCGTTGTTGGCAAGAGTGGACAGGAAGTCACCGCACCGGCTCCCCTTGTCGCATGAATCCGCGCGACTGAACGCCAGCAAAGCCGCGACATTGCCATTAAGCGCCATTGGATCTAACGGGTCATATCTCGTCGAAAGAGCCCCCTCGAGGCGTGCTACACGCGCTTGAGCCGCGGCAAGAAGCGACTCGACTAACAGGCTGGCCGCACTGCGGCATATTGCAGGTCGGGCGAGATCCAAAATCGACGAGGTTCTTTTCGATGGCCGCTTGTCGACCCTCCTGTAGCACGTAGTTTTCCTCGATCAGCGAATAGACAGCGCCGCATATACGGTCTCGGCCCCCTCGTCGGCGTGAGGTGCGAGTTGCCTGCGTCGACGCGTGACGCGCGTTCCGTGCATGCCGTATTTGGATCGCCGAACGGAGAGTCTCCTGCAGGTGGGGGCCGGTGCACGGTGCCCGGTCTTGATTCCCGGCCAGTTCGAGCATTGCCGCGCAACGTATGTCGGATGTCGGTGCTCCGGCGACACCCATTGGCTCTCCAACGTATTCGGGGGCGTGAGGTGTGGCAAGGGCGCCTATATCGAATCCGACACGGATTGTGTTCAGTCGGACGAGGCAGCCCATAGGAGCGGTTGCGATATCGCGTGTCCGCCGAAGATTCGCTGCGATAAGCCGACCGCATACTGGCGTGAGCCGGCTTGTACGACGAGATGCATCGGTGCCAAACAGCAGAACATTCGACGCGGCAGCAGCAGGGTTATAGGGATGCCTGGACCTGGGGCGCGTCGTTGGCTATAGCGCATCCGTACAGAATCGCCGAATTCATCCTGCGGGACGTGGTCGGGCCACTGCATCTCGATTCATCGGTTGTGCCGCGCGAGCCGACGTACGCCCAACCCGGGCGTTCCGCATCGTTTGCTTCAACCATTGATACTCGCCGAGCGCCAAGCATGCCTCTGGCGCTGCGCGGTGAAGCCATAAGCCGGGCCTGGCTGTCGGATCGTCAGCAACTGGACTCGAGATGCGCTATAGGCGTTTCCCGGGGCCGCGGCATGTGCCGTTGCAACCACGAGGAATGCCATTGCAGAAAACGCGGACGCAGGGAGACTTGTACGGAGGCGGGAGGATCGCCGACACGGTATCGTGCCTTCCGGTGAAATCGTCGAACGCAGCGGAGCGATCGAATTCGGTGACGGAGCTGGCCGCGCCATCTCCGGCGAGATGTGTGGAAGCCTTGCCGGCACGGGGCGCCCCGGATCAAGACCGGGCCGCCCGCGACGCCCACTGCAAATCGTTATTTCCCGCCGGAAACGCCACCGAGCCTCCCGCGAACCATCGCCGCCCGAGCTCGCCGAACCCGCCCGGCACGAAATTTGCCGAAATTTTGTGTCTACCCGCTTGGCATTGTGCGAAAGAGGCCGTATGATGGCGGTCTTTCGTTTTCAGCGCTGATGCAGATCGGCGTTGAGGGCGGAGTCTGACGAAGATGTGGCGCCGATCGGCAACATCTCGCGCTTGCCTTAGCCGGGCGAGGGCGGGATCGGCGGGAAGCAGAAGTCGGGAAGAGAGTGAAAATAATCTTCCGGATGTGCTTGACAGGAGTGCGATGCACCCCCATAATCGTCAGTTCTCTACGGAGGGGTGCCCGAGTGGCTAAAGGGGGCAGACTGTAAATCTGTTGGCTTACGCCTACGTTGGTTCGAATCCAACCTCCTCCACCAAGATATCAGCGCAGTGAGCGGTAAGGAATCGTTAGTGGCCCGTGCGGGTGTAGCTCAATGGTAGAGCAGAAGCCTTCCAAGCTTACGACGAGGGTTCGATTCCCTTCACCCGCTCCAGACCGCTAAGTTGAAGCGTAGCGCCCATGTGGCTCAGTGGTAGAGCACTCCCTTGGTAAGGGAGAGGTCGGCAGTTCGATCCTGCCCATGGGCACCAGCAGTAAAAAGTCAGTGTCTTGTTTGCGCGCGGCGCAACCTGTGAAATTCCTTTTGGGAGTCGAAAATGGCCAAGGGTAAATTTGAGCGGACCAAGCCGCACGTGAACGTTGGTACGATTGGTCACGTTGACCACGGCAAGACGACGCTGACGGCAGCGATCACGACGGTGCTGACGAAGAAGTTCGGCGGCGAAGCGAAGGCATACGACCAGATCGACGCGGCACCGGAAGAAAAGGCGCGCGGCATCACGATCAACACGGCACACGTCGAGTACGAAACGGCTAACCGCCACTACGCACACGTCGACTGCCCGGGCCACGCTGACTATGTGAAGAACATGATCACGGGCGCAGCGCAGATGGACGGCGCGATCCTGGTTTGCTCGGCAGCAGACGGCCCGATGCCGCAAACGCGTGAGCACATCCTGCTGGCGCGTCAGGTTGGCGTTCCGTACATCATCGTGTTCCTGAACAAGTGCGACATGGTTGACGACGCGGAACTGCTCGAGCTGGTCGAGATGGAAGTTCGCGAACTCCTGTCGAAGTACGACTTCCCGGGCGACGACACGCCGATCGTGAAGGGTTCGGCGAAGCTGGCGCTGGAAGGCGACACGGGCGAGCTGGGCGAAGTGGCGATCATGAGCCTGGCCGACGCGCTGGACACGTACATCCCGACGCCGGAGCGTGCAGTTGACGGCGCGTTCCTGATGCCGGTGGAAGACGTGTTCTCGATCTCGGGCCGCGGTACGGTGGTGACGGGTCGTGTCGAGCGCGGCATCGTGAAGGTCGGCGAGGAAATCGAAATCGTCGGTATCAAGCCGACGGTGAAGACGACCTGCACGGGCGTTGAAATGTTCCGCAAGCTGCTGGACCAAGGTCAGGCAGGCGACAACGTGGGTATCCTGCTGCGCGGCACGAAGCGTGAAGACGTGGAGCGTGGCCAGGTTCTGGCGAAGCCGGGTTCGATCACGCCGCACACGCACTTCACGGCTGAAGTGTACGTGCTGAGCAAGGACGAAGGCGGCCGTCACACGCCGTTCTTCAACAACTACCGTCCGCAGTTCTACTTCCGTACGACGGACGTGACGGGCTCGATCGAGCTGCCGAAGGACAAGGAAATGGTGATGCCGGGCGACAACGTGTCGATCACGGTGAAGCTGATCGCTCCGATCGCGATGGAAGAAGGTCTGCGCTTCGCAATCCGCGAAGGCGGCCGTACCGTCGGCGCCGGCGTCGTCGCCAAGATCATCGAGTAAGCCAGTTATTCGTTGATCGACAGTTTTGGGGCTGGCATCAGCCGGCCCCAACATGGTTTAGGGGTATAGCTCAACTGGCAGAGCGTCGGTCTCCAAAACCGAAGGTTGGGGGTTCGATTCCCTCTGCCCCTGCCAAAAATCGCCACGTGTCCCACGTGGCATTTGTTTTAAGGTGTTATGGCGAATCCATCCGTCGAAACTGTAAATACCTCCGGCGATAAGCTGATGCTGGCCCTGGGCGTATTGCTGGTGTTGGCCGGATTCGTGGGCTTCTTCTGGCTGACCAATCAGCAGTGGTATGTCCGCGGTGCCGCGTTGGCGGTAGGTATCATCGCCGGCGTGGCCGTCGGGCTGATGTCCGCCCCTGGCAAGAGCCTCATCGCGTTTGCCAAGGATTCGTACAAGGAAGTCCGGAAGGTCGTATGGCCCACCCGCAAGGAAGCAACGCAAACCACACTCGTCGTGTTCGGTTTCGTGCTTGTGATGGCGATTTTCCTCTGGTTGAGCGACAAATCGATCGAATGGGTGATTTTCTCGGCGATTCTGGGTTGGAAATGATATGAGCGATACTCCGGCATCCCCGAGCGGAAAGCGTTGGTACGTCGTGCACGCCTACTCCGGTATGGAGAAGAGCGTGCAACGTGCGCTTCAAGAGCGTATCGAACGTGCTGGCATGCAGGACAAATTCGGTCAGATCCTGGTTCCGACCGAAGAAGTGGTCGAAGTCAAAGGCGGCCACAAGGCCGTGACCGAACGTCGTTTCTTCCCCGGCTACGTGCTGGTGGAAATGGAAATGACGGACGAAACGTGGCACCTCGTGAAGAACACCGCGAAGGTCACCGGTTTCGTCGGCGGTGCGCGTAACCGCCCGACCCCGATTTCCCCGAAGGAAGTCGAGAAAATCATGTCGCAGATGCAGGAAGGCGTCGAAAAGCCGCGCCCGAAGACCCTGTTCGAAGTCGGCGAGATGGTGCGTGTCAAGGAAGGCCCGTTCACGGACTTCAACGGCACCGTCGAAGAAGTCAACTACGAGAAATCGCGCGTGCGTGTGTCGGTCACCATCTTTGGCCGCTCCACCCCGGTCGAACTCGAGTTCGGCCAGGTCGAAAAAGTTTGATCCCGATTCGGTGGGCAGCCTTGGCTGCCCACCTTCGCGCTTACGGCCCGCGTCATGGTCGTTGAGGAGCGTCAGTAGCCAGCGGCGAAAGCGCGTTATCACTCACCGAACGCCTTCCCGGCGTTCCAATGAGGTTTCAAATGGCAAAGAAGATTATCGGCTTTATCAAGCTGCAGATCCCTGCAGGTAAAGCCAACCCGTCGCCGCCGGTCGGTCCGGCACTGGGCCAGCGCGGCCTGAACATCATGGAGTTCTGCAAGGCGTTCAACGCGCAGACTCAAGGCATGGAGCCGGGTCTGCCGGTGCCGGTGGTCATCACGGCATTCGCTGACAAGAGCTTCACGTTCGTGATGAAGACGCCGCCGGCGACCGTCCTGATCAAGAAGGCGGCGAAGGTGGACAAGGGCTCGAGCAAGCCGCACACCGACAAGGTCGGTTCGATCACGCGCGCTCAAGCCGAAGAAATCGCGAAGACCAAGATGCCGGACCTTACGGCAGCTGATCTGGACGCAGCCGTTCGCACCATCGCTGGTAGCGCACGCTCGATGGGTATCACTGTGGAGGGCGTGTAAATGGCTAAGATCTCCAAGCGCCGTCAGGCATTTGCCGCCAAGGTCGATCGTCAGAAGCTGTACGCGATCGAAGACGCACTGAGCCTCGTGAAGGAATGCGCGAGCGCGAAGTTCGACGAGTCGATCGACGTCGCGGTTCAGCTCGGCATCGACGCGAAGAAGTCGGACCAGGTCGTTCGTGGTTCGGTCGTTCTCCCGGCAGGTACGGGCAAGTCGGTTCGTGTTGCCGTGTTCGCGCAAGGCGAAAAGGCCGAGCAGGCGCGTGCAGCAGGCGCGGAAATCGTCGGTATGGAAGACCTGGCTGAGCAGATCAAGGCTGGCCAGATGGACTTCGACATCGTGATCGCTTCGCCGGATACGATGCGTATCGTCGGTACGCTCGGTCAGATCCTGGGCCCGCGCGGCCTGATGCCGAACCCGAAGGTCGGTACGGTCACGCCGGACGTCGCAACCGCCGTCAAGAACGCGAAGGCTGGTCAGGTGCAATTCCGTGTCGACAAGGCCGGTATCATCCACGCGACCATCGGCCGTGCATCGTTCGAGCCGACCGCGCTGCGTTCGAACCTGTCGGCGCTGATCGAAGCGCTGCAGAAGGCAAAGCCGGCAACGAGCAAGGGCGTGTACCTGCGCAAGATCGCACTGTCGAGCACGATGGGAGTCGGCGTGCGTGTCGACCAGGCTACGCTGGCAGCACAGTAAGCAAGTATTCGGGCCGCTTCGTTCACGAAGCGGCCTACATGGGCTTTGGGCGGTTGTTCGTGCAGTAGGGCGGACAACCGGTTATCAAAGACCGTTGGTGGGGCGCAGCAGGCAGGCGATCCCTTAATTCAAGCCAACGCAGATGGCGAACCCGAAAAAGTTTTGCAGTGGTGAAGCCGCAGGCCGCGAAGCGATTCGCGGCGTGAGGTGGAAATACTCCTAACGAGGTCGGACGCCGTTGTTGAACGAGGTACGTGAGGTTTCGGCCATACCGGCCATGCCGAACGTATCGTTTCTGGAGGCTAACCGTGCCGCTTAATAGAGAAGACAAGCAAGCCGTCGTCGCTGAGGTTTCCGCGCAAGTCGCGAAGGCCCAGACCGTTGTGCTGGCTGAGTATCGTGGAATTGCGGTTGGCGATCTGACCAAGCTGCGCGCGAAAGCGCGTGAGCAACAGGTTTACCTGCGCGTGTTGAAGAACACGCTGGCGCGTCGCGCCGTCGAAGGTACGCCTTTTGCTCCGCTGGCAGAGCAGATGACTGGTCCCCTGATCTACGGCATCTCGGAAGATGCCATTGCCGCTGCTAAGGTCGTCAACGACTTCAGCAAGAGCAATGAAAAGTTGGTCATCAAGGCTGGTTCGTTCGATGGCAAGGTGATGGACAAGGCTGGCGTGCAAGCGCTGGCAAGCATCCCGAGCCGCGAAGAACTGCTCTCGAAGCTGCTGTTCGTTATGCAATCGCCTGTTTCGGGCTTCGCGCGTGCTCTCGCCGCGCTGGCCGAGAAGAAGCAAGCGGAAGCTGCGTAAGCGAACGTGCATCAGCGTTACTGATCGCTGGCTGTATCCGAATTCAATTTAGGAGTATTTCAAATGGCAATCGCAAAAGAAGACATCCTGGCAGCAGTCGAAGGGATGACCGTTCTGGAACTGAACGAACTGGTCAAGGCGTTCGAAGAAAAGTTTGGCGTGTCGGCAGCTGCAGTGGCAGTCGCTGGCCCGGCAGGCGGCGGCGCAGCTGCTGCAGCAGAAGAGAAGACCGAATTCACGGTCGTCCTGGCTGAAGCCGGCGCCAACAAGGTTTCGGTCATCAAGGCCGTTCGCGAACTGACGGGCCTGGGCCTGAAGGAAGCGAAGGACCTGGTTGACGGTGCACCGAAGCCCGTCAAGGAAGGCGTCGACAAGGCTGCTGCTGAAGAAGCCAAGAAGAAGCTGGAAGAAGCTGGCGCGAAGGTCGAAGTCAAGTAAGTTTCGGCGCGCTGTGCGAAGGCTGGCGGTATTTTCACCGCCGGCCTTTTTGTGCTTTGTGGGGACGTTATTCTGGCACTCATTCGGGAGCCCGAATAATCGGCCCCAGAAGCCAAAGAAAACCGCTTGATCGTTGTGATGAATCACGCACGATTGGCGGTTCTCTTTGTCTTCTGAAGCGACTGCAGAAGGCAAGTTTGGTCGGGTAGCGGGCAACACAGGCATCCGCTGCCGTCAGCCAGCGGTTGGTAGCGGCCAACCACCAAGCTTCTCGGCTCGTTCAAGCCGTCGAACGGCCATCGGGTCTCAGTCGGTGAACACTCGGGTTTGAAACGTCCAGGTATTCCGCCTCGATAGCACCCGCCGTGATTCGGAGATCGTATGCAATATTCCTTCACCGAGAAGAAGCGCATTCGCAAGAGTTTCGCGAAGCGCCCCATCGTTCACCAAGTTCCGTTCTTGCTGGCTACCCAGCTTGAATCATTCAGCACGTTTCTGCAAGCCGATGTGCCCGCGACGCAACGTAAGCCTGAGGGTTTGCAGGCCGCGTTCACATCGGTATTTCCCATTGTTTCGCACAACGGTTTCGCGCGCCTCGAGTTCGTGAGCTATGCGCTGTCCTCGCCGGCATTCAACATCAAGGAATGCCAGCAGCGGGGCCTGACGTACTGCTCCGCGCTGCGCGCGAAGGTCCGCCTTGTCATCCTCGACAAGGAATCGCCGAACAAGCCGGTCGTCAAGGAAGTGAAGGAGCAGGAAGTGTACATGGGCGAAATTCCGCTCATGACGCCGACGGGCTCGTTCGTCATCAACGGCACCGAGCGTGTCATCGTCTCGCAGCTGCACCGTTCGCCGGGCGTGTTCTTCGAACACGACAAGGGCAAGACGCACAGCTCGGGCAAGCTGCTGTTCTCGGCACGGATCATTCCGTACCGCGGCTCGTGGCTCGACTTCGAATTCGATCCGAAGGACATCCTGTACTTCCGCGTCGACCGTCGCCGCAAGATGCCGGTCACGATCCTGCTGAAGGCCATCGGCCTGACGCCGGAACAGATCCTCGCGAACTTCTTCGTGTTCGACAACTTCACGCTGATGGACGAAGGCGCGCAACTCGAGTTCGTGCCCGAGCGCCTGCGTGGTGAAGTCGCGCGTTTCGACATCACGGATCGCGACGGCAAGGTCATTGTCCAGAAGGACAAGCGGATCAACGCGAAGCACATTCGCGACCTCGAAGCCGCGAAGACCAAGTTCATCTCGGTGCCGGAAGACTATCTGCTCGGCCGCGTGCTGGCGAAGAACGTCGTCGACGGCGATACCGGCGAAGTGATCGCGAGCGCGAACGACGAAGTCACGGAAAGCGTGCTCGAGAAGCTGCGCGAAGCGGGCATCAAGGACATCCAGACGCTCTACACGAACGATCTGGATCAGGGCCCGTACATCTCGTCGACGCTGCGCGTCGACGAAACGACCGACAAGACGGCCGCGCGCATCGCGATCTACCGCATGATGCGTCCGGGCGAGCCGCCGACCGAAGAAGCGGTCGAGGCGCTGTTCAACCGTCTGTTCTACAGCGAAGAAGCGTACGACCTGTCGAAGGTCGGCCGCATGAAGTTCAACCGCCGCGTCGGCCGTGACGAGATCGTCGGCCCGATGACGCTGCAGGACGACGACATCCTCGCGACGATCAAGATCCTCGTCGAGCTGCGCAACGGCAAGGGCGAAGTGGACGACATCGACCACCTCGGCAACCGTCGCGTGCGTTGCGTCGGCGAACTGGCGGAAAACCAGTTCCGCGCCGGTCTCGTGCGTGTCGAGCGCGCGGTCAAGGAACGCCTCGGCCAGGCCGAAAGCGAAAACCTGATGCCGCACGACCTGATCAACTCGAAGCCGATTTCGTCGGCGATCCGCGAGTTCTTCGGTTCGTCGCAGTTGTCGCAGTTCATGGACCAGACCAACCCGCTGTCGGAAATCACGCACAAGCGCCGTGTTTCCGCACTGGGCCCGGGCGGTCTGACGCGCGAGCGCGCAGGCTTCGAAGTCCGCGACGTGCACCCGACCCACTACGGCCGCGTGTGCCCGATCGAAACGCCGGAAGGTCCGAACATCGGCCTGATCAACTCGCTCGCACTGTACGCGCACCTGAACGAGTACGGCTTCCTCGAGACGCCGTACCGCAAGGTCGTGGACAGCAAGGTGACCGACCAGATCGACTACCTGTCGGCGATCGAGGAAGGCCGCTACATGATCGCCCAGGCGAACGCCGCGATCGACGAGAACGGCCAGCTGATCGACGAACTCGTGTCGTCGCGTGAAGCCGGCGAAACGATGATGGTCACGCCGGACCGGATCCAGTACATGGACGTCGCGCCGTCGCAGATCGTGTCGGTGGCAGCCTCGCTGATTCCGTTCCTCGAGCACGATGACGCGAACCGTGCCTTGATGGGTTCGAACATGCAGCGTCAGGCCGTGCCGTGTCTGCGTCCGGAAAAGCCGGTCGTCGGTACGGGCATCGAGCGCACCTGCGCGGTCGACTCGGGTACGACGGTCCAGGCGTTCCGCGGCGGTGTGGTCGACTACGTCGACGCAGGCCGTATCGTGATTCGCGTGAACGACGACGAAGCGGTCGCGGGTGAGGTCGGTGTCGACATCTACAACCTGATCAAGTACACGCGTTCGAACCAGAACACGAACATCAACCAGCGTCCGATCGTGAAGATGGGCGACAAGGTCTCGCGCGGCGACGTGCTGGCCGACGGCGCCTCGACGGACCTGGGCGAGCTCGCGCTCGGCCAGAACATGCTGATCGCGTTCATGCCGTGGAACGGCTACAACTTCGAGGATTCGATCCTGATCTCGGAGAAGGTGGTCGCGGACGATCGCTACACGTCGATCCACATCGAAGAGCTGAACGTCGTTGCACGCGACACGAAGCTCGGGCCGGAAGAAATCACGCGCGACATCTCGAACCTGGCGGAAGTCCAGCTCGGCCGTCTCGACGAATCGGGCATCGTGTACATCGGTGCTGAAGTCGAAGCAGGCGACGTGCTGGTCGGCAAGGTCACGCCGAAGGGCGAGACCCAGCTGACGCCGGAAGAGAAGCTGCTGCGCGCGATCTTCGGCGAGAAGGCTTCGGACGTGAAGGACACGTCGCTGCGCGTGCCGTCGGGCATGAGCGGCACCGTGATCGACGTCCAGGTGTTCACGCGTGAAGGCATCCAGCGCGACAAGCGTGCGCAACAGATCATCGACGACGAACTGAAGCGCTACCGTCTCGACCTGAACGACCAGCTGCGCATCGTGGAAGGCGACGCGTTCCAGCGTCTCGCGCGCATGCTCGTGGGCAAGGTCGCGAACGGCGGTCCGAAGAAGCTCGCGAAGGGCACGAAGATCGACCAGGCTTACCTGGAAGACCTCGACCACTACCACTGGTTCGACATCCGCCTCGCGGACGACGAAGCAGCGGCGCAGCTCGAAGCGATCAAGAACTCGATCGAAGAGAAGCGTCACCAGTTCGATCTGGCGTTCGAAGAGAAGCGCAAGAAGCTCACGCAAGGCGACGAACTGCCGCCGGGCGTGCTGAAGATGGTCAAGGTGTACCTCGCGGTGAAGCGCCGTCTGCAGCCTGGCGACAAGATGGCAGGCCGTCACGGTAACAAGGGTGTCGTGTCGAAGATCGTCCCGATCGAAGACATGCCGTACATGGCCGACGGCCGTCCGGCAGACGTCGTGCTGAACCCGCTCGGCGTGCCGTCGCGGATGAACGTGGGTCAGGTTCTGGAAGTGCACCTCGGCTGGGCCGCGAAGGGCCTCGGCTGGCGTATCGGCGAAATGCTGCAGCGTCAGGCGAAGATCGAGGAACTGCGCACGTTCCTGACGAAGATCTACAACGAGTCGGGCCGCCAGGAAGATCTGGAAAGCTTCACCGACGACGAGATCCTCGAACTCGCGAAGAACCTGCGCGAAGGCGTGCCGTTCGCGACGCCGGTGTTCGACGGTGCGACCGAGGAAGAAATGGGCAAGATGCTCGACCTCGCGTTCCCGGACGACATCGCCGAACAGCTCGGCATGAACCCGTCGAAGAACCAGGTCCGCCTGTACGACGGCCGCACGGGTGAAATGTTCGAACGTCGCGTGACGCTCGGCTACATGCACTACCTGAAGCTGCACCACTTGGTCGACGACAAGATGCACGCGCGTTCGACCGGCCCGTACTCGCTCGTCACGCAGCAGCCGCTGGGTGGTAAGGCGCAGTTCGGTGGCCAGCGTTTCGGTGAAATGGAAGTGTGGGCGCTCGAAGCGTACGGCGCATCCTACGTGCTGCAGGAAATGCTGACGGTGAAGTCGGACGACGTGACCGGCCGGACGAAGGTGTACGAAAACCTCGTCAAGGGCGATCACGTGATCGATGCAGGCATGCCGGAATCCTTCAACGTGCTCGTGAAGGAAATCCGCTCGCTCGGTATCGATATCGATCTCGACCGCAATTAATCGGACTACGGAGAGAAAGCAATGAAAGCTCTGCTCGATCTATTCAAGCAAGTCCAACAGGAAGAAGTTTTCGACGCGATCAAGATCGGTCTGGCCTCGCCCGACAAGATCCGTTCGTGGTCGTTCGGTGAAGTGAAGAAGCCGGAGACCATCAACTACCGTACGTTCAAGCCGGAACGCGATGGTCTGTTCTGCGCGAAGATCTTCGGGCCGATCAAGGACTACGAGTGCCTGTGCGGCAAGTACAAGCGCCTGAAGCACCGCGGCGTGATCTGCGAGAAGTGCGGCGTCGAAGTGACGCTGGCGAAGGTGCGTCGCGAGCGGATGGGCCACATCGAGCTGGCCTCGCCGGTCGCGCACATCTGGTTCCTGAAGTCGCTGCCGTCGCGTCTGGGCATGGTGCTCGACATGACGCTGCGCGACATCGAGCGCGTGCTGTACTTCGAAGCGTACGTGGTGATCGAACCGGGCATGACGCCGCTGAAGGCGCGGCAGATCATGACCGAAGAGGATTACTACAACAAGGTCGAGGAATACGGCGACGAATTCCGTGCCGAAATGGGCGCGGAAGGCGTGCGTGAACTGCTGCGCGCGATCAACATCGACGAGCAGGTCGAGACGCTGCGCACCGAGCTGAAGAACACCGGCTCGGAAGCGAAGATCAAGAAGTACGCGAAGCGCCTGAAGGTCCTCGAGGCATTCCAGCGTTCGGGCATCAAGCCCGAGTGGATGATCCTCGAAGTGCTGCCGGTGCTGCCGCCGGAACTGCGTCCGCTCGTGCCGCTCGACGGCGGCCGTTTCGCGACGTCGGACCTGAACGACCTGTATCGCCGCGTGATCAACCGTAACAACCGGTTGAAGCGTCTGCTCGAGCTGAAGGCGCCTGAAATCATCGTCCGCAACGAAAAGCGGATGCTGCAGGAAGCCGTCGACTCGCTGCTCGACAACGGTCGTCGCGGCAAGGCGATGACGGGCGCGAACAAGCGTCCGCTGAAGTCGCTCGCCGACATGATCAAGGGCAAGGGCGGTCGTTTCCGTCAGAACCTGCTGGGCAAGCGCGTCGACTACTCGGGCCGTTCGGTCATCGTGGTCGGCCCGACGCTGAAGCTGCACCAGTGCGGTCTGCCGAAGCTGATGGCGCTCGAGCTGTTCAAGCCGTTCATCTTCAACAAGCTGGAAGTGATGGGCGTCGCTACGACCATCAAGGCTGCGAAGAAGGAAGTCGAGAACCAGACGCCGGTGGTGTGGGACATCCTCGAAGAGGTGATCCGCGAGCACCCGGTGATGCTGAACCGTGCGCCGACGCTGCACCGTCTCGGTATCCAGGCGTTCGAGCCGGTGCTGATCGAAGGCAAGGCAATCCAGCTGCACCCGCTCGTCTGCGCGGCGTTCAACGCCGACTTCGACGGTGACCAGATGGCCGTTCACGTGCCGCTGTCGCTCGAAGCGCAGATGGAAGCGCGCACGCTGATGCTCGCGT
Organism: Burkholderia sp. KCJ3K979; assembly: GCF_016759955.1. Classification (NCBI taxonomy): domain Bacteria; kingdom Pseudomonadati; phylum Pseudomonadota; class Betaproteobacteria; order Burkholderiales; family Burkholderiaceae; genus Burkholderia; species Burkholderia sp. KCJ3K979. The sequence continues at coordinate 41,417 of NZ_JACFYV010000023.1, read as the reverse complement.
CGAACAACGTGCTGTTCCCGGCCAACGGCGATCCGTCGATCGTGCCGTCGCAGGATATCGTGCTGGGTCTGTACTACGCGACCCGCGAAGCGGTCAACGGCAAGGGCGAAGGCCTGTCGTTCACGGGCGTGTCGGAAGTCATCCGCGCGTACGAGAACAAGGAAGTCGAGCTGGCCTCGCGCGTCAACGTGCGGATCACCGAAATGGTCCACAACGAAGACAAGTCGGAAGGCGCGCCGCCGTTCGTGCCGAAGATCACGCTGTACGCGACGACCGTCGGCCGCGCGATCCTGTCGGAGATCCTGCCGCACGGCCTGCCGTTCTCGGTGCTGAACAAGCCGCTGAAGAAGAAGGAAATCTCGCGCCTGATCAACACGGCGTTCCGCAAGTGCGGTCTGCGTGCGACGGTGGTGTTCGCCGACCAGCTGATGCAGTCGGGTTTCCGTCTCGCGACGCGTGCCGGCATCTCGATCTGCGTGGACGACATGCTCGTGCCGCCGCAGAAGGAAACGATCGTCGGCGACGCCGCGAAGAAGGTGAAGGAGTACGACCGCCAGTACATGTCGGGTCTCGTCACCGCGCAGGAACGCTACAACAACGTGGTCGACATCTGGTCGGCAACGTCGGAAGCGGTCGGCAAGGCGATGATGGAGCAGTTGTCGACGGAGCCGGTGACGGACCGCGACGGCAACGAGACGCGCCAGGAGTCGTTCAACTCGATCTACATGATGGCCGACTCGGGCGCCCGGGGTTCGGCGGTTCAGATTCGTCAGCTGGCCGGTATGCGCGGCCTGATGGCGAAGCCAGACGGCTCGATTATCGAGACGCCGATTACCGCGAACTTCCGCGAAGGTCTGAACGTGTTGCAGTACTTCATCTCGACCCACGGTGCACGTAAGGGTCTGGCTGATACGGCACTGAAGACCGCGAACTCGGGTTACCTGACGCGTCGTCTGGTCGACGTCACGCAGGATCTGGTCGTGGTGGAAGACGATTGCGGCACGTCGAACGGCGTGGCGATGAAGGCGCTGGTCGAAGGCGGTGAAGTCGTCGAAGCGCTGCGCGACCGTATCCTCGGCCGCGTCGCGGTCGCGGACGTCGTGAATCCGGAAACGCAGGAAACGCTGTACGAATCGGGCACGCTGCTCGACGAAACGGCGGTCGAGGAAATCGAACGCCTCGGCATCGACGAAGTGCGCGTGCGCACGCCGCTGACCTGCGAAACGCGTTACGGCCTGTGCGCAGCCTGCTACGGCCGCGATCTCGGCCGCGGCTCGCTCGTGAACGTCGGCGAAGCAGTCGGCGTGATCGCGGCGCAGTCGATCGGTGAACCGGGCACGCAGCTGACGATGCGTACGTTCCACATCGGTGGTGCGGCATCGCGTGCGGCAGTGGCTTCGTCGGTCGAAGCGAAGAGCAACGGTATCGTCCGCTTCACGGCGACGATGCGCTACGTCACGAACGCGAAGGGCGAGCAGATCGTCATTTCCCGTTCGGGCGAAGCGATGATCACCGACGACTTCGGTCGCGAGCGCGAACGTCACAAAGTGCCGTACGGCGCGACGCTGCTGCAGCTCGACGGCGCGACCATCAAGGCCGGCACGCAGCTCGCCACGTGGGACCCGCTGACGCGTCCGATCATCACCGAGTACGGTGGTACGGTGAAGTTCGAGAACGTCGAGGAAGGCGTGACCGTCGCGAAGCAGATCGACGACGTGACCGGCCTGTCGACGCTGGTCGTGATCGACGTGAAGCGCCGCGGTTCGCAGGCTTCGAAGAGCGTGCGTCCGCAGGTGAAGCTGCTCGACGCGAACGGCGAGGAAGTGAAGATTCCGGGCACGGAGCACGCAGTGCAGATCGGCTTCCAGGTCGGCGCACTGATCACCGTGAAGGATGGCCAGCAGGTGCAGGTCGGTGAAGTGCTCGCACGTATCCCGACGGAAGCGCAGAAGACGCGTGACATTACCGGCGGTCTGCCGCGGGTGGCGGAACTGTTCGAAGCGCGTTCGCCGAAGGATGCCGGCATTCTCGCGGAAGTCACCGGTACGACGTCGTTCGGCAAGGACACGAAGGGCAAGCAGCGTCTCGTCATCACGGACCTCGAGGGCAACCAGCACGAGTTCCTGATCGCGAAGGAAAAGCAGGTTCTGGTTCACGATGCCCAGGTCGTCAACAAGGGCGAAATGATCGTGGACGGTCCGGCCGATCCGCACGACATCCTGCGTCTGCAGGGTATCGAGGCGCTGTCGCGCTACATCGTCGACGAAGTGCAGGACGTGTACCGTCTGCAGGGCGTGAAGATCAACGACAAGCACATCGAGGTGATCGTTCGCCAGATGCTGCGTCGTGTGCAGATCACCGACAACGGCGATACGCGCTTCATCCCGGGCGAACAGGTCGAGCGTTCCGACATGCTGGACGAGAACGATCGCATGATCGCCGAGGGCAAGCGTCCGGCTTCGTACGACAACGTGCTGCTCGGTATCACGAAGGCATCGCTGTCGACCGACTCGTTCATCTCCGCGGCATCGTTCCAGGAAACGACCCGCGTGCTGACCGAAGCGGCGATCATGGGCAAGCGCGACGATCTGCGCGGCCTGAAGGAAAACGTAATCGTCGGCCGTCTGATTCCGGCTGGTACGGGTCTCGCGTTCCACAAGGCACGCAAGGCGAAGGAATCGTCGGATCGCGAGCGTTTCGACCAGATCGCAGCGGAAGAGGCATTCGACTTTGGCACGCCGAGCGCGCCGGCAGAAGAGCCGCAACACCCGGCAGCCGAGTAAGCGCGGCGCGGCGCAAGCCGCGTCGCCTTGCTATCATCGCTGTCACCGAAACCGCCCGGTTCTGCCGGGCGGTTTTTTTTCATCCTTCGTTCACGCGCATGACGTGCCTGCGCCGCGCCGGGGCATGCCCCGCGAACGCGTCCAGCATGGCCGCGGCAGGCCCGTGATGCCCGCGAACGAACCCTGACCGAACGTCCAACGTCGCGCGATTCGCCACGCGTCGCGCGAGCGGGTTGTTAAAATTGCGTTCATCGCTTAGCCGTCCCTGTTCCTATTCATGTCCCGCGCCCTCGAAATACTCGACGAAGTCTTTGGTTATTCCGCCTTTCGCGGCCAGCAGGGCGAGATCGTCGAGCACGTCGCCGGCGGCGGCGATTGTCTCGTGCTGATGCCGACCGGCGGCGGCAAGTCGCTGTGCTACCAGATTCCCGCGCTGCTGCGCCGAGAGGCCGGGCAGGGCGCCGGCATCGTCGTGTCGCCGCTGATCGCGCTGATGCAGGACCAGGTCGCAGCGTTGAGCGAAGTCGGCGTGCGCGCGGCCTACCTGAATTCGACGCTGTCGGGCGCCGAGGCCGCGGCCACCGAGCGCGCGCTGCGCGAAGGCGAAATCGACCTGCTGTACGTCGCGCCGGAGCGCTTGATGACGGGGCGCTTCCTCGAGCTGCTCGAGCGCGCGAAGATCGGCCTGTTCGCAATCGACGAAGCGCACTGCGTGTCGCAATGGGGGCACGATTTCCGCCCGGAATACATCCAGCTGTCGGTGTTGCACGAGCGCTTCCCGTCGGTGCCGCGCATCGCGCTGACCGCTACGGCCGATGCGATCACGCGCGACGAGATCATCCATCGTCTCGCGCTCGACGACGCGCGCGTGTTCGTGTCGAGCTTCGACCGCCCGAACATCCGCTACCGGATCGTCGAAAAGGACAACGCGCGCTCGCAGTTGCTCGACTTCATCCGTGCCGAGCACACGAATGCCGACGGCACGACGGACGCGGGCGTCGTCTATTGCCTGTCGCGCCGCAAGGTCGAGGAAACGGCCGAATGGCTGAAGGCCCAGGGCGTGCGCGCGCTGCCGTATCACGCGGGGATGGAGTTCGAGGTGCGGCAGAAGCACCAGGAAATGTTCCAGCGCGAGGAAGGCATCGTGATGTGCGCGACGATCGCGTTCGGCATGGGTATCGACAAGCCCGACGTACGCTTCGTCGCGCACCTCGATTTACCGAAGAGCGTCGAAGGCTATTACCAGGAAACCGGGCGCGCGGGTCGTGACGGGATGCCTGCCAACGCGTGGATGGCGTATGGCCTCGGCGACGTCGTCCAGCAGCGCAAGATGATCGACGAATCCGATGCGGACGACGCGCACAAGCGCGTGCAGACGTCGAAGCTCGACGCGCTGCTCGGGTTGTGCGAAACGATCTCGTGCCGCCGCGTGCGGCTGCTGAATTACTTCGGCGAGGCGAGCCAGCCGTGCGGCAACTGCGACACGTGCCTCGAGCCGCCCGCTTCGTGGGACGCGACGCGCGAGGCGCAGATGGCGCTGTCGTGCGTGTTCCGCGCACAGCGCGCGAGCGGCTTCAATTTCGGCTCGAGCCACCTGATCGAGATCCTGCGCGGCGGGCGCACCGAGAAGGTGTTGCAGCGGGGCCACGATCAGCTCAGCACGTTCGGCATCGGCGCGGCGCTGTCCGAGCCCGAGTGGCGCGCGATTTTCCGGCAACTGGTCGCGTACGGCTACCTGGCGGTCGACCATGGCGGCTTCGGCGCGCTGATGCTGACCGAGGCCGCGAAGCCCGTGCTGAAGAACGAGGAAAAAGTCACGCTGCGCCGCTACGTGAAGCCGCAGCGCACCCGCCAGTCGTCGAGCCGCAGCGGCACGCGCGTCGACCCGACGGCCGGCATGGGCGCCCGCGAGCGCGCACGGTGGGACGCGCTGCGCGCATGGCGCGCGGAAACCGCGAAGACGGACGGCGTGCCGGCCTACGTGATCTTCCACGACGCGACGCTCGCCGAAATCGCGCGCAACGCGCCGGAGACGATCGAAGACCTGCGGCACATCCCCGGCATGGGCGTGCGCAAGCTGGAACGCTTCGGCGACGAGATCATCGACGTCGTCGAATCGGCCTGACACAGCGTTCCGACCCCTCCTGTAAACCACGGGATCAGCCGGCAAATCACGCAAGCCGTTGACTTAGTTGGTATTTCCGGAATATCATGCTGGGTTCCGGTATTCGGTGGGCCGAGTCGCGTTCGACAGTTCGCACCCGATTCGCCGGTTCGGAAGTCAACTGTGCGTCGATTCTCGCTTTGCCCGAAATCGGCGTGCAGATTTTGTTCAATTTCAGGAATAAACAATGCCAACCATCAACCAACTGGTTCGCAAAGGCCGTCAGTCGGAAACGACGAAGAGCAAGAGCCCGGCCCTGCAGGACTGCCCCCAGCGTCGCGGCGTGTGCACCCGTGTGTACACGACGACGCCGAAGAAGCCTAACTCGGCACTCCGTAAGGTTGCCAAGGTTCGTCTGACGAACGGCTTCGAAGTGATTTCGTACATCGGCGGTGAAGGCCACAACCTGCAGGAACACTCGGTTGTGCTGATCCGCGGCGGCCGTGTGAAGGACTTGCCGGGTGTGCGTTACCACATGGTTCGCGGCTCGCTGGATACCCAGGGCGTCAAGGACCGTAAGCAAGCGCGTTCGAAGTACGGCGCGAAGCGTGCAAAGGCTGCCAAGTAAGCAGTTTTTGATCAGGGATCGCCGCAGGGCGGTCAAGGCGGGAGTGCCGGATTGCCGGTGCTGTCGAGTAAGTGGTCACCCGGCCAAGCTGGTTAGTCGTGAAGATGTGATCGGGTTTGTTGGTGGCCGCGGAGCTGAATCCAGCTCCAACTGAACAAGTAAAGGAAGAATCATGCCGCGTCGTCGCGAAGTCCCCAAGCGGGAAGTGTTGCCGGATCCGAAGTTCGGTAACGTTGATGTTGCCAAGTTCATGAACATGCTGATGCTGTCCGGCAAGAAGTCGGTCGCAGAGCGCATCGTTTATGGCGCATTCGAACAAATCCAGACCAAGGGTGGCAAGGACCCGCTGGAAGTGTTCACGGTTGCGCTCAACAACGTGAAGCCGGTGGTCGAAGTGAAGAGCCGTCGCGTTGGTGGTGCCAACTATCAAGTTCCGGTCGAAGTGCGCCCGTCGCGTCGTATGGCATTGGCGATGCGCTGGCTGCGTGAGGCTGCGAAGAAGCGCAGCGAGAAGTCGATGGCCCTGCGTCTGGCAGGTGAACTCTCCGAAGCGGCCGAAGGCCGTGGCGGCGCGATGAAGAAGCGCGACGAAGTTCACCGCATGGCAGAAGCCAACCGCGCGTTCTCGCATTTCCGTTTCTAAGCGCCTGGCTGGGCTGTTTGCGGAAATAAATTCCGGGCGGGTGCGCTTTTCAGGCGCCTCGCCCGTTTGTGTTGAGGCGTGATGCAGCAGGGCTGCATCACGTCATCCCAGTAGAGGATCAAAGTGGCTCGCAAGACTCCTATCGAGCGCTACCGCAATATCGGTATTAGCGCTCACATCGACGCCGGCAAAACGACGACGACCGAGCGCATTCTGTTTTACACCGGTGTGAACCACAAGATCGGTGAAGTCCACGACGGCGCAGCCACGATGGACTGGATGGAGCAGGAACAAGAGCGTGGCATCACGATCACGTCCGCTGCTACCACGGCCTTCTGGAAGGGCATGGGCGGCAACTATCCGGAACACCGCATCAACATCATCGACACCCCGGGCCACGTCGACTTCACGATCGAAGTGGAACGCTCGATGCGCGTGCTCGACGGCGCATGCATGGTGTACTGCGCAGTGGGCGGCGTGCAGCCGCAGTCGGAAACGGTGTGGCGCCAGGCGAACAAGTACAAGGTGCCGCGTCTCGCGTTCGTCAACAAGATGGACCGTACCGGCGCGAACTTCTTCAAGGTCTACGACCAGCTCCGTCTGCGCCTGAAGGCGAACCCGGTTCCGGTCGTGGTGCCGATCGGCGCGGAAGAAAACTTCAAGGGCGTCGTCGACCTGATCAAGATGAAGGCGATCATTTGGGACGAAGCGTCGCAAGGCACGAAGTTCGACTACGTCGACATCCCGGCCGAGCTCGCGGAGACCTGCAAGGAATGGCGCGAAAAGATGGTCGAAGTGGCTGCCGAAGCCAGCGAAGACCTGATGAACAAGTACCTGGAAGAAGGCGATCTGCCGGAAGCCGACATCGTCAAGGCGCTGCGTGATCGTACGATCGCGTGCGAAATCCAGCCGATGCTGTGCGGTACCGCGTTCAAGAACAAGGGCGTGCAGCGCATGCTCGACGCCGTGATCGATTTCCTGCCGTCGCCGGTCGACATCCCGCCGGTCAAGGGCGAACTCGAAAACGGCGAAGAAGCAGAGCGCAAGGCGTCGGACGAAGAGAAGTTCTCGTCGCTCGCGTTCAAGATCATGACCGACCCGTTCGTCGGCCAGCTGATCTTCTTCCGTGTGTACTCGGGCGTCGTCAACTCGGGCGACACGCTGCTGAACTCGACCAAGGGCAAGAAGGAACGCCTCGGCCGTATTCTGCAGATGCACGCGAACCAGCGTGAAGAAATCAAGGAAGTCCGTGCGGGCGACATCGCCGCAGCGGTCGGCCTGAAGGAAGCAACCACGGGCGACACGCTGTGCGACCCGGCGAACCCGATCGTTCTCGAACGCATGGTGTTCCCGGAGCCGGTGATTTCGCAGGCAGTCGAGCCGAAGACCAAGGCCGACCAGGAAAAGATGGGCCTCGCACTGAACCGTCTGGCTCAGGAAGACCCGTCGTTCCGCGTGCAGACCGACGAAGAGTCGGGCCAGACCATCATTTCGGGCATGGGCGAGCTCCACCTCGAAATTCTGGTCGACCGGATGAAGCGTGAATTCGGCGTGGAAGCGACCGTCGGCAAGCCGCAGGTTGCGTACCGCGAAACGATCCGTTCGACGGCGAAGGATGTCGACGGCAAGTTCGTCAAGCAGTCGGGTGGTCGCGGCCAGTACGGTCACGCGGTCATCACGCTCGAGCCGAACGAACAAGGCAAGGGCTACGAGTTCTTCGACGAGATCAAGGGTGGTGTGATTCCGCGTGAATACATCCCGGCGGTCGACAAGGGTATCCAGGACACGCTGAAGTCGGGCGTGCTGGCTGGCTTCCCGGTCGTCGACGTGAAGGTTCACCTGACGTTCGGTTCGTACCACGACGTTGACTCGAACGAAAACGCGTTCCGCATGGCCGGTTCGATGGCGTTCAAGGAAGCGATGCGCAAGGCGAACCCGGTCGTCCTCGAGCCGATGATGGCTGTCGAAGTCGAGACGCCGGAAGACTACATGGGCAACGTGATGGGCGACCTGTCGGGCCGTCGCGGCATCGTCCAGGGCATGGAAGACATGGTTGGCGGCGGCAAGATCGTGCGCGCCGAAGTGCCGCTGTCGGAAATGTTCGGTTACTCGACGTCGCTGCGTTCGCTGACGCAAGGTCGTGCAACGTACACGATGGAGTTCAAGCACTACGCTGAAGCTCCGCGCAACGTTGCTGAAGCGATCATCAGCGCGAAGTCGAAGTAAATCTGTAGCTACCCACCGATAATTTTTGAAAGAAGAGAATCATGGCAAAAGGTAAATTTGAGCGGACCAAGCCGCACGTGAACGTTGGTACGATTGGTCACGTTGACCACGGCAAGACGACGCTGACGGCAGCGATCACGACGGTGCTGACGAAGAAGTTCGGCGGCGAAGCGAAGGCATACGACCAGATCGACGCGGCACCGGAAGAAAAGGCGCGCGGCATCACGATCAACACGGCACACGTCGAGTACGAAACGGCTAACCGCCACTACGCACACGTCGACTGCCCGGGCCACGCTGACTATGTGAAGAACATGATCACGGGCGCAGCGCAGATGGACGGCGCGATCCTGGTTTGCTCGGCAGCAGACGGCCCGATGCCGCAAACGCGTGAGCACATCCTGCTGGCGCGTCAGGTTGGCGTTCCGTACATCATCGTGTTCCTGAACAAGTGCGACATGGTTGACGACGCGGAACTGCTCGAGCTGGTCGAGATGGAAGTTCGCGAACTCCTGTCGAAGTACGACTTCCCGGGCGACGACACGCCGATCGTGAAGGGTTCGGCGAAGCTGGCGCTGGAAGGCGACACGGGCGAGCTGGGCGAAGTGGCGATCATGAGCCTGGCCGACGCGCTGGACACGTACATCCCGACGCCGGAGCGTGCAGTTGACGGCGCGTTCCTGATGCCGGTGGAAGACGTGTTCTCGATCTCGGGCCGCGGTACGGTGGTGACGGGTCGTGTCGAGCGCGGCATCGTGAAGGTCGGCGAGGAAATCGAAATCGTCGGTATCAAGCCGACGGTGAAGACGACCTGCACGGGCGTTGAAATGTTCCGCAAGCTGCTGGACCAAGGTCAGGCAGGCGACAACGTGGGTATCCTGCTGCGCGGCACGAAGCGTGAAGACGTGGAGCGTGGCCAGGTTCTGGCGAAGCCGGGTTCGATCACGCCGCACACGCACTTCACGGCTGAAGTGTACGTGCTGAGCAAGGACGAAGGCGGCCGTCACACGCCGTTCTTCAACAACTACCGTCCGCAGTTCTACTTCCGTACGACGGACGTGACGGGCTCGATCGAGCTGCCGAAGGACAAGGAAATGGTGATGCCGGGCGACAACGTGTCGATCACGGTGAAGCTGATCGCTCCGATCGCGATGGAAGAAGGTCTGCGCTTCGCAATCCGCGAAGGCGGCCGTACCGTCGGCGCCGGCGTCGTCGCCAAGATCATCGAGTAATATCGACGATCCGCGGATCCCGACGGGGTCCGCGATTCCCGCGGTACGCGGTTGTACCGTCGAAACCGGGTGCCCAGCTTGCGCTGGCGCCCGGTTTTGTTTTTCCGGCGGCGCGTTGCGCGCACCAAGAAACACGCAACACTGCTTCAGAATTTCGTGTAGAATCGCGGGCTTAGCAGTGGAAGTACTGTCCGGAACCTGATGCTTCGCTCCCCGCTGGCGTCATGTTTCACGTTCTTTTAGTGTCCGGCGATGCAACATCGCCTCGCTCTTTTCAAGGAATTGTCATGCAGCAACAGAAAATCCGCATTCGCCTGAAGGCATTCGACTATCGTCTGATCGATCAATCGGCTGCCGAAATCGTCGATACCGCGAAGCGGACTGGCGCAATCGTCCGTGGCCCGGTGCCGCTGCCGACGCGCATTCAGCGTTTTGACATCCTGCGTTCGCCGCACGTCAACAAGACGTCGCGCGATCAGCTCGAAATCCGTACCCACCAGCGCCTGATGGACATCGTCGACCCGACGGACAAGACCGTTGACGCGCTGATGAAGCTCGACCTGCCGGCTGGCGTCGACGTGGAAATCAAGCTGCAGTAAGGCTTCCGGCGCCGGTCGGTCCGCCGGGCGGTGCTAAGTCTTTGTATTGCTTGCGGAAATCGGAAAGTCGGGCTATACTGCTTGGCTTTTCGCGTATTCGCGTAAAAAAGTTGGGCCTTGCGTGCCCGGCATTTTGTAAATCAGCCCCGACCAATCGCAGTCGGGAATGGAGAAAATGATGAGCCTTGGACTCGTAGGTCGCAAGGTTGGCATGACCCGTATCTTCACGGCTGAAGGGGATTCGATTCCCGTCACCGTGCTGGACGTGTCGGACAACCGCGTGACGCAGATCAAGACTGTTGAAACCGACGGCTACACGGCCGTGCAGGTTGCATTCGGCTCCCGCCGCGCATCGCGCGTGACGAAGCCGCTGGCAGGTCATCTCGCCAAAGCCGGTGTCGAAGCCGGTGAAATCCTCAAGGAATTCCGCATTGACGCGGCCAAGGCAGCCGAGCTGTCGAATGGCGCCGTGGTCGGTGCAGATCTTTTCGAAGTGGGCCAGAAGGTCGACGTGCAAGGCGTGTCGATCGGTAAGGGCTACGCCGGTACGATCAAGCGTTACAACTTCTCCTCCGGCCGTGCCACGCACGGTAACTCGCGCTCGCACAACGTGCCGGGCTCGATCGGTATGGCGCAGGATCCGGGTCGTGTTTTCCCGGGTAAACGCATGACGGGTCACATGGGTGACGTGACGGTGACGGTGCAGAACCTCGAAATCGCTCGTATCGACGCAGAGCGCAAGCTGCTGCTCGTGAAGGGTGCGATTCCGGGCGCGAAGGGCGGCAAGGTCTTCGTGACGCCGGCCGTCAAGACCAAGGGGGCGAAATAATGGAACTCAAGCTCCTGAACGAAAATGGTCAGGAAGGTGCAGTGGTCAACGCATCGGACGTCGTGTTCGGTCGTGACTACAACGAAGCGCTGATCCACCAGGTCGTCGTCGCTTACCAGGCGAATGCTCGCCAGGGTAACCGCGCACAGAAGGACCGTGAGCAAGTCAAGCACACGACCAAGAAGCCGTGGCGCCAGAAGGGTACGGGCCGCGCTCGTGCCGGTATGTCGTCGAGCCCGCTGTGGCGTGGCGGTGGTCGTATCTTCCCGAATTCGCCGGAAGAAAACTTCTCGCACAAGGTCAACAAGAAGATGCATCGCGCAGGTCTCTGCTCGATCTTCTCGCAGCTGGCCCGTGAAGGCCGTCTGTCGGTCGTCGAGGACATCATCCTCGAAGCGCCGAAGACCAAGCTGCTGGCCGACAAATTCAAGACCATGGGTCTCGACTCCGTGCTGATCATCACCGACACGGTCGACGAGAACCTGTACCTGGCTTCGCGCAACCTGCCGCACGTGGCGATTGTCGAGCCGCGCTACGCTGACCCGCTGTCGCTGATCTACTTCAAGAAAGTGCTGGTCACGAAGGCTGCGGTCGCCCAGATCGAGGAGTTGCTGTCATGAGCGAGATTCGCAAGAACGATCATCGTTTGATGCAGGTCCTGCTCGCACCGGTGATCTCGGAAAAGGCGACGCTGGTTGCCGACAAGAACGAGCAAGTCGTGTTCGAAGTCGCACCGGATGCCACGAAGCAGGAAGTGAAGGCGGCTGTCGAGCTGCTGTTCAAGGTTGAAGTTGATTCGGTCAACGTGCTGGTTCAGAAGGGCAAGCAAAAGCGCTTCGGCCGTTCGATGGGCCGCCGCAAGGACGTGAAGAAGGCGTACGTTTGCCTGAAGCCCGGCCAGGAAATCAACTTTGAAGCGGAGGCCAAGTAATCATGGCAATCGTTAAAGTTAAGCCGACATCGCCGGGTCGCCGCGCGATGGTCAAGGTGGTCAACAAGAACCTGCACCAGGGCAAGCCGTTCGCGGCGCTGCTCGACTCGCAGAGCTCGACCGCCGGCCGTAACAACAACGGTCGTATCACCACGCGTCACAAGGGTGGTGGTCACAAGCAGCACTATCGTATCGTCGATTTCCGTCGCACGAAGGATGGCATCCCGGCAAAGGTCGAGCGTCTCGAGTACGACCCGAACCGCAGCGCGAACATCGCGCTGGTGCTCTACGCAGACGGCGAACGTCGCTACATCATCGCCCCGAAGGGCCTGACCGTCGGCCAACAGCTGATGTCGGGTTCGGAAGCGCCGATCCGTGCAGGCAACACGCTGCCGATCCGCAACATTCCGGTCGGTACGACGATCCACTGCATCGAGATGCTGCCGGGCAAGGGCGCGCAAATGGCGCGTTCGGCTGGCACGTCGGCCATGCTGCTGGCGCGCGAAGGCGTCTACGCGCAGGTTCGTCTGCGTTCGGGCGAAATCCGCCGCGTGCACATCGAGTGCCGTGCAACGATCGGTGAAGTCGGCAACGAAGAGCATAGCCTGCGCCAGATCGGCAAGGCTGGCGCGAACCGCTGGCGCGGTATCCGCCCGACGGTGCGTGGCGTTGCGATGAACCCGGTTGATCACCCGCACGGTGGTGGTGAGGGCAAGACGGCTGCAGGTCGCGACCCGGTGAGCCCGTGGGGTACGCCGGCTAAGGGTTACCGCACCCGCAGCAACAAGCGCACGACGACGATGATCGTCCAGCGCCGTCACAAGCGTTAAGGAGTAGGCAATGGCACGTTCTGTTAAAAAAGGTCCGTTCTGCGACGCCCATTTGCTGAAGAAAGTTGAGGCGGCTGCAGCTTCGCGCGACAAAAAGCCGATCAAGACCTGGTCGCGTCGCTCGACGATTCTGCCGGATTTCATCGGCCTGACGATCGCTGTTCACAACGGCCGTCAACACGTTCCGGTGTACATCTCGGAAAACATGGTCGGCCACAAGCTTGGCGAGTTCGCACTGACCCGTACGTTCAAGGGTCACGCAGCCGACAAGAAGGCCAAGAAATAAGGGGCAATCAAGATGGAAGTGAAAGCAATTCATCGCGGTGCCCGCATCTCGGCGCAGAAAACGCGCCTTGTGGCTGACCAGATCCGCGGTTTGCCGGTCGACAAGGCGCTGAACGTTCTGACGTTCTCGCCGAAGAAGGCGGCTGGCATCGTGAAGAAGGTTGTGCTGTCGGCAATCGCGAATGCGGAGCACAACGAAGGCGCTGATATCGACGAGCTCAAGATCAAGAGCATCTACGTCGACAAGGCTGCATCGCTCAAGCGTTTCACCGCGCGCGCCAAGGGCCGCGGTAACCGCATCGAGAAGCAATCCTGTCACATCACTGTGACGGTCGGGAATTAAGGAGCCATACGATGGGACAGAAAATTCATCCGACTGGCTTCCGCCTGGCTGTCAGCCGCAATTGGGCTTCGCGTTGGTACGCGAACAACAACAATTTCGCGGCGATGCTGCAGGAAGACATCGGTGTTCGTGAATACCTGAAGAAGAAGCTGAAGAACGCTTCGGTCGGTCGGGTCGTCATCGAGCGTCCGGCGAAGAACGCGCGCATCACGATTTACAGCTCGCGTCCGGGCGTGGTCATCGGCAAGAAGGGCGAGGATATCGAGCAGCTGAAGACGGAACTGCAACGCCGCATGGGCGTGCCGGTTCACGTCAACATCGAAGAAATCCGCAAGCCGGAAACCGATGCTCAGCTGATCGCTGACTCGATCACGCAACAGCTCGAGCGCCGGATCATGTTCCGTCGCGCGATGAAGCGTGCGATGCAGAACGCGATGCGTCTGGGTGCCCAAGGCATCAAGATCATGAGCGCAGGCCGTCTGAACGGTATCGAAATCGCTCGTACGGAGTGGTATCGCGAAGGTCGCGTGCCGCTTCACACGCTGCGTGCTGATATCGACTACGCGACTTCGGAAGCGAAGACGACTTACGGGATCATCGGCGTCAAGGTGTGGGTCTACAAGGGCGATACGCTCGGCCGCAACGACGCACCGGTGGTGGAAGAAGTAGCCGAAGACAAGCGTCCGCGTCGCAATGCGCGTCCGGGCGACCGTCGTCCGCGCCGTGACGGCGAAGGCGGCGCTCCGGGTGCTCGTCGTGGCGCACCGCGCCGCGGCGCCGGCAAGCCCGAAGACGGCAAGACTGGAGAATAACGATGCTGCAACCGAAACGCAGAAAGTATCGTAAAGAGCAGAAGGGTCGTAACACCGGCAAGGCGACGCGCGGCAACGCAGTGTCGTTCGGTGAATTCGGCCTGAAGGCGATCGGTCGCGGTCGTTTGACCGCACGTCAGATTGAAGCGGCGCGTCGTGCAATGACGCGTCACATCAAGCGTGGCGGCCGCATCTGGATCCGGATCTTCCCGGACAAGCCGATTTCGCAGAAGCCGGCCGAAGTGCGTATGGGTAACGGTAAGGGTAACCCGGAGTACTACGTCGCCGAGATTCAGCCGGGCAAGATGCTCTATGAAATGGACGGCGTAACCGAAGAACTGGCACGCGAAGCGTTCCGTCTGGCCGCAGCCAAGCTGCCGCTCAAGACGGCATTCATCGTGCGCCAGCTCGGCGCCTAAGGAGAAAACATGAAGGCTTCCGAACTTCTCCAGAAAGACCAGGCCGCGCTCAACAAGGAGCTGGCGGACCTGCTGAAGGCGCAATTCGGCCTGCGCATGCAACTCGCGACCCAGCAGCTCACGAACACGAGCCAGCTGAAGAAGGTTCGTCGCGACATCGCACGTGTGCGGACCGTCATGACTCAGAAGGCGAACCAGAAATGAACGATAGCGTGAAAACCTCGCTGAAGCGGACGCTGGTCGGTCGGGTCGTCAGCAACAAGATGGACAAGACCGTCACCGTGCTGATCGAGCACCGCGTCAAGCACCCGATCTACGGCAAGTATGTCGTGCGTTCGAAGAAGTACCACGCGCACGATGAAGCGAACACCTACAACGAAGGCGATCTCGTCGAAATCCAGGAAACGCGTCCTGTTTCGAAGACGAAGGCCTGGACGGTGTCGCGCCTCGTCGAAGCCGCTCGCGTCATCTAAGCGGTAGTGCAGTAGGCAGTAACAGGCACTTCTCCACGAAGTGCTTGAAATCGCAAAGTTTTTGCTTGCGGGACCAGGATTATTTGTTATAATCCTGGTCTTCCCTCTTTATGGGAGCCCCGTCGCGGGCGAAGTTGGTGGGGGAAGCGGACTGGCGCCAGCCTGTCCGAAAGATTCACCGAATTGCGATGGCGGGTTTCGTTTGCCGTCGCTGCTGTTCCAACCCAAGCAGCCGATTGGCTGACGGGACCAAGACTGACCGAATGCATCATGGTGGTGCATCCGGATTAAGTTGGGAAAGACAAACCATGATCCAGACCGAATCTCGGCTCGAAGTAGCCGACAACACGGGTGCACGTGAAGTCCTGTGCATCAAGGTGCTCGGCGGCTCGAAGCGTCGTTATGCCGGCATTGGCGACATCATCAAGGTGAGCGTCAAAGAGGCAACGCCGCGCGGGCGCGTGAAGAAAGGCGAAATCTACAACGCCGTGGTGGTTCGCACCGCCAAGGGCGTGCGCCGTCAAGACGGCTCGCTGATCAAGTTCGACGGCAACGCCGCTGTGCTTTTGAATAACAAGCTCGAGCCGATCGGCACCCGTATCTTTGGGCCGGTGACGCGTGAGCTGCGTAGCGAACGATTCATGAAGATCGTTTCGCTGGCGCCGGAAGTGCTGTAAGGAGTCGCGATGAACAAGATTCGCAAAGGTGACGAAGTCATCGTCGTCACTGGCAAGGACAAGGGCAAGCGCGGCGTCGTGCTGGCTGTCGGTGCTGAACATGTGACGGTTGAAGGTATCAACCTCGTCAAGAAGCATGTGAAGCCGAACCCGATGAAGGGTACGACGGGCGGCGTGGAAGCGAAGACGATGCCCCTGCATATTTCGAACGTCGCACTGGTCGACGCGAATGGCAAGGCGTCGCGTGTTGGCATCAAGGTCGAGGAAGGCAAGAAGGTTCGCTTCCTGAAGACGACCGGTGCCGTACTGAGCGCCTGACGCAGCGGAGTAAAAAATGGCTCGTTTTCAAGAGTTTTACAAAGAAAAGGTTGTGCCCGGCCTGATCGAGAAGTTCGGTTACAAGTCGGTCATGGAAGTGCCGCGCATCACCAAGATCACGCTGAACATGGGTCTTGGCGAAGCGATCGCTGACAAGAAGATCATCGAGAACGCCGTTGGCGACCTCACGAAGATCGCCGGCCAGAAGCCGGTCGTCACGAAGGCTCGCAAGGCAATCGCAGGCTTCAAGATCCGCCAGGGTTACCCCATCGGCGCGATGGTGACGCTGCGTGGCCAGGCGATGTACGAATTCCTCGACCGTTTCGTGACGGTTGCCCTGCCCCGCGTGCGTGACTTCCGCGGTGTGTCGGGTCGTGCTTTCGATGGCCGTGGCAACTACAACATCGGTGTGAAAGAGCAGATCATTTTCCCCGAAATCGATTACGACAAGATCGACGCACTGCGTGGGCTGAACATCAGCATCACGACGACTGCGAAGACCGACGACGAAGCAAAGGCTCTGCTCGCCAGCTTCAAGTTCCCGTTCAGAAACTGAGGTTACCGTGGCTAAACTGGCACTGATCGAACGTGAAAAGAAGCGCGCCCGCCTGGTCGCGAAGTTCGCAGCAAAGCGCGAAGCGCTGAAAGCGATCGTCGAAGACCAAAGCAAGTCGGAAGAAGAGCGCTACGAAGCACGCCTGGAGCTGCAGCAACTGCCCCGCAACGCAAACCCGACCCGCCAGCGTAACCGCTGCGCGATCACGGGCCGTCCGCGTGGCACGTTCCGTAAATTCGGCCTCGCGCGTAACAAGATTCGTGAAATCGCATTCCGTGGCGAGATTCCTGGCCTGACCAAGGCGAGCTGGTAATAGGAGAAACGTAAATGAGCATGAGTGATCCTATCGCCGATATGCTGACTCGCATCCGCAACGCGCAGATGGTCGAGAAGGTATCGGTCGCGATGCCCTCGTCGAAGGTCAAGGTTGCAATCGCGCAAGTCCTGAAGGACGAAGGCTATATCGACGATTTCGCCGTGAAGGCGGAAGGTGCGAAGTCCGAACTGAATATCGCGCTGAAGTACTACGCAGGTCGCCCGGTCATCGAACGCCTCGAGCGCGTGTCGAAGCCTGGTCTGCGCGTGTACCGCGGCCGTAACGACATTCCGCAGGTCATGAACGGCCTCGGTGTGGCAATCGTGTCGACGCCGAAGGGCGTGATGACCGACCGCAAGGCGCGCGCTACCGGCGTCGGCGGCGAAGTCATCTGCTACGTCGCTTAAAGCCGAGGAGAGAGAAACATGTCTCGAGTAGGTAAGAGCCCGATCGCGCTGCAAGGCGCGGAAGTCAAGCTGGCCGACGGTGCAATCACCGTCAAGGGCCCGCTGGGCACCATCACGCAAGCGATCAATCCGCTCGTGAACGTGGCGAACAACGACGGCACGCTGAATCTGTCGCCGGTCGACGAAAGCCGCGAAGCAAATGCACTGTCGGGCACGATGCGCGCGATCATCGCGAATGCCGTGCACGGCGTGACCAAGGGTTTCGAGCGCAAGCTGACGCTGGTTGGCGTCGGTTACCGTGCGCAAGCGCAAGGCGACAAGCTGAACCTGTCGCTGGGTTTCTCGCACCCGGTGGTGCACCAGATGCCGGAAGGCGTCAAGGCTGAAACCCCGACGCAAACCGAAATCGTGATCAAGGGGATCAACAAGCAACAAGTCGGTCAAGTGGCTGCGGAAGTCCGCGGTTACCGTCCGCCGGAGCCCTACAAGGGCAAGGGCGTGCGTTATGCCGACGAGGTTGTGATCCTCAAAGAAACGAAGAAGAAGTAAGGGTGCGCAATCATGGATAAGACTCAATCTCGCCTGCGCCGCGCTCGCCAGACGCGTATCAAGATCGCTGAGCTGCAGGTCGCGCGTCTCGCCGTGCATCGCACGAACACGCACATCTACGCTCAAGTGTTCTCGCCCTGCGGCACCAAGGTGCTCGCCAGCGCGTCGACGCTCGAGGCAGAAGTGCGCGCAGAACTGGCCGACAAGTCGGGCAAGGGCGGCAACGTCAATGCCGCGACGCTGATCGGCAAGCGTATTGCCGAAAAGGCAAAGGCTGCCGGCATCGAATCCGTCGCCTTCGACCGCTCGGGCTTCCGCTACCACGGCCGCGTCAAGGCGCTGGCTGAGGCAGCTCGCGAAGCTGGGCTCAAGTTCTAAGGAAGGAATTCGTCATGGCAAAGATGCAAGCGAAAGTTCAGGCTGACGAGCGCGACGACGGCCTTCGCGAAAAGATGATTTCGGTCAATCGCGTGACCAAGGTCGTGAAGGGTGGCCGTATTCTCGGCTTCGCCGCACTGACCGTGGTTGGCGATGGTGATGGCCGCATCGGTATGGGCAAGGGCAAGGCGAAGGAAGTGCCGGTCGCTGTCCAGAAGGCAATGGAACAAGCTCGCCGCAACATGTTCAAGGTGCCGCTCAAGAACGGCACGCTGCAGCACGAAGTGCATGGCAAGCATGGCGCATCCGCTGTCCTCCTCGCTCCGGCGAAGGCAGGTACGGGCGTGATCGCCGGCGGCCCGATGCGCGCAGTGTTCGACGTGATGGGCGTTCAGAACGTCGTGGCGAAGAGCCACGGTTCGACGAACCCGTACAACCTCGTTCGCGCCACGCTGGACGGTCTGCGCAAGCAGTCGACCCCGGCAGACATCGCGGCGAAGCGCGGCAAGTCCGTCGAAGATATTTTGGGCTAAGCCCGGGTGGTCACCATGTCTGAAAAAACTGTCAAGGTTCAGCTCGTCAAGAGCCTGATCGGGACCCGCGAATCGCACCGCGCGACCGTGCGTGGCCTGGGCCTGCGCCGACTCAATTCGGTTAGCGAGCTGCAGGACACGCCGGCGGTCCGCGGCATGATCAACAAGGTCTCGTACCTCGTTAAGGTCATCGCGTAAGCGGCCCTACGGATCAAGGAGTTGATATGGAATTGAATAACCTGAAGCCGGCCGCTGGTGCAAAGCACGCCAAGCGTCGCGTCGGTCGTGGCATCGGTTCGGGCCTCGGCAAGACGGCTGGCCGTGGTCACAAGGGTCAGAAATCGCGTTCGGGCGGCTTCCACAAAGTCGGTTTCGAAGGCGGTCAGATGCCGCTGCAACGTCGTCTGCCGAAGCGCGGCTTCACGTCGCTGACGAAGGAATTCGTCGGTGAAGTGCGCCTGAGCGACCTCGAGAAGCTGCCGGTCGACGAGATCGATCTGCTCGCACTGAAGCAAGCCGGCCTGGTCGGCGAGCTGACGAAGAGCGCAAAGATCATCGCGACGGGCGAACTGAAGCGCAAGATCGTCGTGAAGGGTCTCGGTGCCACCAAGGGTGCGCGCGCTGCGATCGAAGCGGCTGGCGGTTCGTTCGCCGAGTGACACGCGTAGCGCGTCGTCACTTGCATTCATCGGAGAAGGTACTTGGCTAACAGCCCGAGTCTTGCAAAACCCGGTCGAAGCACGGCGAAATTCGGCGATCTGCGCCGGCGAGCGATGTTCCTGCTCCTGGCGCTGATCGTCTATCGCATCGGCGCGCACATTCCCGTGCCGGGCATCGATCCGGATCAACTGGCTAAGCTGTTCCAGAGCCAGGCGGGCGGCATCCTGGGCATGTTCAACATGTTCTCGGGTGGCGCGCTGTCCCGCTTCACGATCTTTGCGCTGGGGATCATGCCGTACATCTCGGCGTCGATCATCATGCAGTTGCTGGCGATCGTTTCGCCGCAGCTCGAGGCGCTGAAGAAGGAAGGGCAGGCAGGGCAACGGAAGATCACGCAGTACACGCGGTATTTCACCGTGGTGCTCGCGACCTTCCAGGCATTCGGTATCGCGGCCGCGCTGGAAAACCAGCCGGGCCTCGTCACCGATCCCGGCATGCTGTTCCGTCTGACGACGGTCGTGACGCTGGTGACGGGCACGATGTTCCTGATGTGGCTCGGCGAGCAGATTACCGAGCGTGGTCTGGGCAACGGTATCTCGATCATCATCTTCGGCGGGATCGCAGCAGGGTTCCCGAATGCCGTGGGTGGGTTGTTCGAGCTGGTGCGTACGGGTTCGATGAGCATCATTTCGGCGATCATCATCGTCGTTCTGATCGCCGCGGTGACTTACCTGGTCGTGTTCATCGAACGCGGTCAGCGCAAGATCCTCGTGAACTACGCGAAGCGCCAGGTCGGCAACAAGATCTACGGTGGGCAGTCGTCGCATCTGCCGCTGAAGCTGAACATGTCGGGCGTGATTCCGCCGATCTTTGCATCGTCGATCATTCTGTTCCCGGCAACGATTCTCGGCTGGTTCAGTACCGGTCAGCCGACGGGAAGCTGGATTTCCAATACGTTGCATAACGTTGCGGAAGCGCTGAAGCCGGGCCAGCCGGTCTATGTGCTGCTGTACACGCTGGCAATCGTGTTTTTCTGCTTCTTCTACACCGCACTGGTGTTCAACAGCAGGGAGACCGCGGACAACCTGAAGAAGAGCGGCGCGTTTGTTCCGGGCATTCGTCCGGGCGATCAGACCGCACGATATATCGACCGCATCCTCACGCGTCTGACGCTGGCCGGTGCGATCTACATCGTCTTCGTGTGTCTGCTGCCGGAATTCCTGGTGCTGCGCTGGAACGTGCCGTTTTATTTTGGTGGAACGTCGCTGCTGATCATTGTCGTCGTCACGATGGACTTTATGGCGCAGGTGCAGTCGTACGTTATGTCGCAACAGTATGAGTCGCTGCTCAAGAAGGCTAACTTCAAGGGCGGCAACATCCCGATGCGTTGAAAGGACTATGGCCAAAGACGATGTAATCCAGATGCAGGGTGAGGTGATTGAAAACCTCCCGAATGCGACCTTCCGTGTGAAGCTGGAAAACGGCCATGTCGTGTTGGGGCATATTTCCGGAAAGATGCGGATGCACTACATCCGCATTCTGCCCGGCGACAAGGTGACGGTTGAGTTGACGCCTTACGATCTGTCTCGTGCGCGGATCGTGTTCCGGGCGAAGTGATTTGAAAAAAGGGTATTATCATGAAAGTGATGGCATCGGTTAAGCGCATTTGCCGCAATTGCAAGATCATCAAGCGCAAAGGCGTCGTTCGCGTGATCTGCAGCTCGGATCCGCGCCACAAGCAGCGCCAAGGCTGACCGCGCGTTTGTTTGCGCTTTTTGTTTGAGGAAAAACAATGGCTCGTATCGCAGGGGTTAACATCCCGAATCACCAGCACACCGAGATCGGCCTGACGGCTATCTTTGGTGTCGGCCGCACCCGTTCGCGCAGCATCTGCGTGGCAGCTGGCGTCGATTTTTCGAAGAAGGTCAAGGATCTGACCGACGCAGACCTGGAAAAGCTGCGTGAAGAAGTGGGCAAGTTTGTCGTCGAAGGCGATCTGCGCCGTGAAGTGACGATGAACATCAAGCGCCTGATGGACCTCGGTTGCTACCGTGGCGTCCGTCATCGCAAGGGCCTGCCGATGCGCGGTCAGCGTACGCGTACGAACGCACGTACCCGCAAGGGTCCGCGTCGTGCAGCGCAAGCGCTGAAGAAGTAAGCGGAACTGACAGTTACAGGAAAACGTAATGGCTAAGGCTTCGAACACCGCGGCGCAACGCGTTCGCAAGAAGGTTAAGAAGAACGTCGCTGAAGGCGTGGTTCACGTTCACGCGTCGTTCAACAACACGATCATCACGATCACCGATCGCCAAGGCAACGCTCTGGCATGGGCGACGTCGGGCGGTCAGGGCTTCAAGGGCTCGCGCAAATCGACGCCGTTCGCTGCTCAGGTCGCAGCCGAGTCGGCTGGCCGCGTCGCGATGGAATACGGCGTGAAGAATCTGGAAGTGCGGATCAAGGGCCCGGGCCCGGGCCGTGAGTCGGCAGTGCGCGCACTGCACGGCCTCGGCATCAAGATCACCGCGATTTCGGACGTCACCCCGATTCCGCACAACGGCTGCCGCCCGCCGAAGCGTCGTCGTATCTAAGGATGTGCTGGCACGTTCGTGCTAGCGCATTGCCTGTCGCCGCTCAGCGTCGACGGGCGTTGCTTTTTTGATTGACTAAGCCCACCGTTCGCCCCAAAGGGAGCGGACTAGCGCGGATTTCGATCCGCGTGACTGATTGATAAAGGAATGCAAAGTGGCACGTTATATCGGCCCCAAAGCCAAGCTGTCCCGCCGTGAAGGCACCGACCTGTTCCTGAAGAGCGCACGCCGTTCGCTCGCCGACAAGTGCAAGCTCGACAGCAAGCCGGGTCAGCACGGCCGTACCTCGGGCGCACGTACGTCCGACTACGGTACGCAGCTGCGCGAAAAGCAGAAGGTCAAGCGTATCTACGGCGTGCTGGAGCGTCAGTTCCGTCGCTACTTCGCTGAAGCCGATCGTCGCAAGGGCAACACGGGTGAAAACCTGCTGCAACTGCTCGAGTCGCGCCTCGACAACGTCGTGTATCGCATGGGCTTCGGCTCGACCCGCGCTGAAGCGCGTCAGCTGGTGAGCCACAAGTCGATCACCGTGAACGGCGTCGTCGCAAACGTCCCGTCGCAGCAAGTGAAGGCGGGTGACGTCGTCGCGATCCGCGAAAAGGCGAAGAAGCAGGCGCGTATCGTCGAAGCGCTGTCGCTGGCCGAGCAAGGCGGCATGCCGAGCTGGGTTGCAGTCGATGCGAAGAAGTTCGAAGGCACGTTCAAGCAAATGCCGGAACGCGCTGAAATCGCAGGCGACATCAACGAAAGCCTGATCGTCGAATTGTATTCGCGTTAATCCGATTGACGGCCGAGGTACCCCGATTGCGTTGCGCAAGGAGGGGCCTCGGCTGTTTATTTTCTGGTTGTTACCGGTCAGCCTTATCGGTGTAACGAGCCGAGGGTATTGAAAAGGAAAGCCCATGCAAACCAGTTTGCTGAAACCCAAGATCATCGCCGTGGAATCGCTGGGCGAGAACCACGCGAGGGTGGTCATGGAACCGTTCGAACGCGGTTACGGCCACACCTTGGGCAATGCGCTTCGCCGCGTGCTGCTGTCGTCGATGGTGGGCTACGCGCCGACCGAAGTCACGATCGCAGGCGTGGTGCACGAGTACTCGACGCTGGATGGCGTGCAGGAAGACGTCGTCAACCTGCTGCTGAACCTGAAGGGCGTGGTGTTCAAGCTGCATAACCGTGACGAAGTGACGGTTACGCTGCGCAAGGAAGGCGAAGGTGTCGTGACCGCCGGCGATATCGAGCTGGCTCACGATTGCGAAGTCATCAATCCGAATCACGTGATTGCGCACCTGTCGAAGGGCGGCAAGCTCGACGTTCAGATCAAGATCGAAAAGGGTCGCGGCTATGTGCCCGGCAACGTCCGTCGCTATGGCGAAGACACGGCCAAGATCATCGGCCGCATCGTCCTCGACGCATCGTTCTCGCCGGTTCGCCGCGTGAGCTATGCGGTCGAAAGCGCACGGGTCGAGCAGCGTACCGACCTCGACAAGCTCGTGATGAACATCGAGACGAGCGGCGTGATCACGCCGGAAGAAGCGATCCGCCAGTCGGCCCGCATCCTGGTCGACCAGCTGTCCGTGTTCGCGGCGCTGGAAGGCACGGAAACGGCAGCCGAAGCGCCGTCGCGTGCACCGCAGATCGATCCGATCCTGCTGCGTCCGGTGGACGATCTCGAGCTGACGGTTCGTTCGGCGAACTGCCTGAAGGCCGAGAACATCTACTACATCGGCGATCTGATCCAGCGCACGGAAAACGAGCTGCTGAAGACGCCGAACCTCGGTCGCAAGTCGCTCAACGAGATCAAGGAAGTGCTCGCTTCGCGCGGTCTCACGCTGGGCATGAAGCTCGAGAACTGGCCGCCGGCTGGTCTCGACAAGTAAGCCCGGTTGTAGCCTGGCTATAGCTGTAGTTGGCAAAGATGCGGATTTTCCTTTAAAATCCGCATCTTGCTTTTTTTCGTTACCGGCCCGTGCACCCTCCGAGGTGCGATAGAAGAGCTGGACCAAAACTTTGAATCAAGGAAACTGAAATGCGCCATCGTCATGGTCTGCGGAAACTGAACCGCACGAGCAGCCACCGTCTGGCTATGCTCCGTAACATGTCTAACTCGCTGATCGAGCACGAAGTCATCAAGACGACGCTGCCGAAGGCGAAGGAACTCCGTAAGGTCGTCGAGCCGCTGATCACGCTCGGCAAGAAGCCGTCGCTGGCAAACCGTCGCCTGGCGTTCAACCGCCTGCGCGATCGTGACTCGGTGGCGAAGCTGTTCGACGTGCTCGGTCCGCGTTTCGCGAACCGTCCGGGCGGCTACCTGCGCGTGCTGAAGTTCGGCTTCCGCGTGGGCGACAACGCACCGATGGCACTGGTCGAACTGCTCGATCGTCCGGAAGTCGACGAAACGGAAAACGTGCAAGAAGCTGAGTAAGCTTCCGGTACGCAGCAGTATCTGAAAGGGGCCGAGCAATTGCTTGGCCCTTTTTGTTTTTGAGATGCCGGCTGCGATCGATTGTCGCAGGCCGGTACCGGCAGCGTTGCGCGGGCTGCGCTACGATACGGGGCAACCGGTGCGGTCCTTGAACGTGTAACCGGCGCCGGCAGAAGCCGGCAGACTCGTTAGGAGGGCGCGGATGATAGTGGTGCTGATGCTGACGACGGTACCCGATGCGGCGACGGCTGCGGCGCTCGCCGACGGCGCGCTCGGTGGGCGGCTGGCCGCGTGCGTGTCCGAGCTCGGCACGATCAAGTCGCGCTATCACTGGCAGGGCAAGGTCGAAACGGCCGACGAGATCCAGTTGCTGTTCAAGACGAGCCCGGTCCGGGCACTCGAACTGGAGCGGTTCATTCTCGCGCATCATCCTTACGAGACGCCCGAAATCGTCTCGTGGCAGACGACGGCATCCGCCGCGTATGGCCAGTGGGTGACCAGCGAAACTCAACGTCTATTTCATGTTTAACGGTATGGCGCTTTCGGTGCGCGTGCGCGCGCTGCGGTTTCTTGCGGTCCTGTTGTCGTTCGTGCTCGTGCTGGGCGGATTGTCCGCCGCGCGCGCGGCCGACGATTTCCTCGATCCGTCGGTTGCATTCAAGTTCAGCGCGAGCGAATCGCCGGGACAGGTGGACGTCCGCTTCAAGATCGCCAACGGCTATTACATGTATCGAGAGCGGTTCGCGTTCGCGGTGAAGAGCGGTCAGGCCACGCTCGGCGAGCCGCAATACCCGGCCGGCCACGTGAAGTTCGACCAGACGTTCCAGAAGAACGTCGAGACCTATCGCGATGAAGTCGTCGTTCACGTGCCGGTAAAGCAGGCGGCCGGGCCGTTCGAGCTCGCGGTGACGTCGCAAGGGTGTGCGGACGAAGGGATCTGCTATCCACCGGCCGAGCACGTGATGAAGGTCGATGGCGCAGCGCTCGGCGCCGCCGCGTCGTCTGGTGACACGGCTGCCGCGGGTAGCTGGTTCGACAAGGTCACGAGCGCCGATTTCGCGCAGTCGCTGCTCGAAGGCCACGGCTTCTTCACGATCGTCGCGCTCTATTTCGTCGCGGGTGTCGTGCTGAGCCTGCTGCCGTGTTCATACCCGATGATTCCGATCGTGTCCGCGATCATCATCGGCCAGGGCACGCGCGTGACGCATGCGCGCGGCTTCGCGCTGTCGCTGACCTACGTGGTCGGCATGGCGCTGGTCTACACGGTACTCGGGATCGCCGCCGCGCTGGTCGGCCAGAGCCTCGGCGCATGGTTGCAGAACCCATGGGTGCTTGGCGCGTTCGCCGTGCTGCTGACCGCGTTTGCGGTGTCGCTGATCTCGGGCAAGGACATCGCCCTGCCGGAGCGCTGGCAGAACGGCGCGGCCGAGGCATCGAGCGCGCGCCAGGGCGGCCACTTCGCCGCGGTCGCGGCGATGGGCGCGTTGTCGGCGCTGGTCGTCGGCGCGTGCATGACGGCGCCGCTGTTCGCCGTGCTCGCTTTCATCGCGCACACCGGCAATGCGTTGCTCGGCGGCGCGGCGCTGTTCGCGATGGGGCTGGGGCTCGGCGTGCCGCTGCTGGTCGTCGGCGTCGGGGCCGGGACGGTGCTGCCGCGCGCAGGTGCGTGGATGGACGGCGTCAAGGTGTTCTTCGGCATCGTGCTGCTCGCGGCCGCGTTGTGGATCGTCTGGCCGGTGCTGGCGGGCGCGCTGAAGATGGTGCTCGCGGCGTTGTGGCTGCTGATCGCGGCCGCGGCGCTCGGGCTGTTCACGCCGAATACCGGTGCCACGTCGATCTGGCGGCGCCTGGGCCGCGGCGTGGGCGCCGCGCTCGCGATCTGGGCCGCGACGCTGCTCGTCGGCTTGGCTGCGGGCTCGACCGATCCCGTCAAGCCGCTGGCCGTGCTGGCGGCGCGTACGGTAGCGTCCGGCGGCGCGGCGACGGCCGGCGCGGCTGCCGCGCAGGACGGTCCCGCGTTCGCATCGGTGCGCTCGAGCGGCGAACTCGACGCGCTGCTGAAGACGTCGGGCCAGCCCGTGATGCTCGACTTCTACGCCGATTGGTGCGTGAGCTGCAAGGAGATGGAGCATCTGACGTTCACCGACGCGCGCGTGCAGGCGCGGCTCGCGAAGCTTCACCTGGTGCGCGCGGACGTCACCGCGAACAACCCGGACGATCAGGCGCTGCTCAAACGCTTCAACCTGTTCGGGCCGCCGGGCATCATCTTCTTCGATCGCAACGGCAACGAGATCGGCCGCGTGGTCGGCTATCAGGCGGCCGACACGTTCCTGCGCAGCCTCGATCGGGCGGCCGTGCCGACGGTATGACGGTAGCCGCCGGGGGGCGAATTGGCGAACGGAAGATTCGGGCCGGCTGACAGTCTCGATCGACGGTAAACAAAAAACGGCGGAACACCGAGGTGTCCCGCCGTTTTTGCAGGTGCGTGCCGATGCGCGATCAGCGCTGCGCTTTCAGCAGACGCGCGGCATCGAGCGCGAAGTACGTGAGCACGCCGTCGGCGCCTGCCCGCTTGAACGCGAGCAGCGATTCGAGCACGACCTTGTCGTGGTCGAGCCAGCCGTTCATCGCGGCCGCCTTCAGCATCGCGTATTCGCCGCTCACCTGGTACACGTAGGTCGGGAAGCGGAACTCGTCCTTCACGCGGCGCACGATGTCGAGATACGGCATGCCGGGCTTGACCATCACCATGTCGGCGCCTTCGTCGATGTCGAGACGCACTTCACGCAGCGCTTCGTCGCTGTTCGCCGGATCCATCTGGTAGGTCATCTTGTTGCCCTTGCCCAGATTGGATGCCGAACCGACCGCATCGCGGAACGGGCCGTAGAACGCCGACGCGAACTTCGCCGAATAGGCCATGATCCGCGTATGGATATGACCGTCGCTTTCCAGCATCTCGCGGATCGCGCCGATGCGCCCGTCCATCATGTCCGACGGCGCGACGATGTCGACGCCGGCTTCGGCCTGCGCACGCGCCTGTTCGATCAGGATTTCGATCGTATCGTCGTTGATCACGTAGCCGTTCTCGTCGAGCACGCCGTCCTGGCCGTGGCTCGTGTACGGATCGAGCGCGACGTCGGTCAGCACGCCGAGTTCGGGGAAGCGCTTTTTCAGCTCACGCACGGCGCGCGGAATCAGGCCTTCCGGATTGGCCGCCTCGCGGCCGTCGGGCGTTTTCACCGACGGATCGATGGCCGGGAACAGCGACAGCACGGGCACGCCCAGTTCGACGCACTGCTCGGCGACGTGCATCAGCAGGTCGACCGACACACGCTCGACGCCGGGCATCGACGGGACGGGCTGGCGCTCGTTGGTGCCTTCGACGACGAACACCGGGTAGATCAGGTCGTCGGTGGTCAGGCGGTTTTCGCGCATCAGGCGGCGGGAGAAGTCGTCGCGGCGCATCCGGCGCGGACGATGAAGCGGATGGAAGCTCATGGCGATTTGGCAGAAATCAGGGCAAGAAGACCTTACGGAACCCTTAGGTCATTTTCGAGATCGTTGGTATATGATAGCGATCGAGCGGCACGCGTTGCGTGCAGCTCCCCGCTTCTCCTCCCTGAGCGGGTGCCTGTCGTTTTTCGATTAGGCTGTTTGACCCGCCGTTCAACGGCGGGTTTTTTTATGAGCCGGCCGAATCCGCAGGTGCCGTCAGGTGCGCACAGCCGATCCCAGCCGCGCGTTGCCCGCTCATTGTGCTACAGGCTCGCTTTTTTCGTCGGCGACGGACGGCCGCAGCCAGCTCTCGATCAGTTCATGGGCCTCGTCGAGCCCCGTACGCTTCAGCGCCGAGAACAGCTGGACCGTCAGCTTGCCCTTCACGCCCTGGTCGCGATACGCGTCGAGCCCCTTCTGCGTGTTGCGCAGCGCATTGATGCTTTCCTGGCGCGTCAATTTGTCGCACTTCGTCAGCAGCGTGTGGATCGGCTTGCCGGTCGGCGCGAACCACTCGATCATCCGTCGATCGAGATCGGTCAGCGGACGGCGCGAATCCATCATCAGGATCAGGCCGCAGAGCTGCGAGCGCGTCGCGAGATAGGACGACAGCAGCATTTCCCAGTGGGCCTTGGCGGCGCCGGGCACTTCCGCGTAGCCGTAGCCGGGCAGGTCGACGAGGTTCGCGACGGGCTCGGCGGCCGGGCCGACGGAGAAGTAGTTGATATGCTGCGTGCGGCCGGGCGTCTTCGACGCGAAGGCCAGCCGCTTCTGGTTGCACAGCACGTTGATCGCCGTCGACTTGCCGGCATTCGAGCGGCCCGCGAACGCGATTTCCGGCTGAACCGTCGGCGGCAGGTCGCGCAGATGGTTGACGGTCGTGTAGAAGCGGGCTTGATGGAGCAGAAAGGCCATGGGAACCGGAAGGACGGGCGGCGCGAGCCGCTTGGTGGAGGCGGGGTAGCCCCGATAGGCGCGGGGGCTTTCAGCACGATATTGTACAATACGGCGGTTTTACCGAAGGCCACCGGGCGCCTGCCTCGCGCTTTTATGTGGCTTCTGCGGTAGACTGAACGCCGTCGTTTTTTGCAGAACCTCAAATTCCCACAAGACGAAACAGGGTGTGCGAATGAATCGACTGTGCAAGTCTCTGATGGTGCTTCAGGTTGCAGCAGGGTTCGTAGGTTTCGTAGCGGAGGCAAATGCGGCAGATGCGGCCAAGCCGGATCTGGACCGCGGCAAGGCGATTGCCGGGCAGGTCTGCGCGTCGTGTCACGGCGCCGACGGCAACAGCGCGTCGGGCAGTTTCCCGAAGCTCGCCGGCCAGCATCCCGAATATCTGGTCAAGCAGTTGAACGACTTCAAGACGCAGCCGGGCGCGAAGGGGCCGGTGCGTAACAACGCGGTGATGGTCGGATTCGCGAGCGCGTTGAGCGCGGACGACATGCGCAACGTCGCCGCGTACTACGGGTCGCAGACGACGAAGCTCGGTACCGCTCGCGATGCGGCGACCGTGCCGGTCGGCCAGAAGATCTATCGCGGCGGCATCGCGGAGAAGGGTGTACCTGCCTGCGCGAGCTGCCACGGGCCGACGGGGCAGGGTATCCCGGTCCAGTATCCGCGTTTGTCGGGGCAATGGGCCGATTACACGGTCGCGCAGTTGACCGCGTTCCAGCAGGGTGCCGGCGCGCGCAACAACAACGAGGCGATGCATCAGATCGCGTCGCGGCTGTCGGATACCGAGATCAAGGCCGTCGCGGATTACATCGCGGGCCTGCGTTGAGCGGTCAGCCGCGAACGGAATGACCGGGCGCCCGAAGGGCGGCCGGAGTCAGAACAAGGTCAGAACAAGAAAAGGGTGGGGCGCCGCGTCGTCGCGGTTGCCTCGCCCTTCTTTTTTGTCGGCACGCGCCGGGCCGAGCCGGGATGGCGCGGCTTGCGGGCGATTGGGGGGCTGCGCCTCCCGAGCCGAACATAGTTGAGCGTGGGGGCTGTTTCCCCTTAGTCGGAGTTTGAATGAGCGTTACCACGTCGGGGTTGCAGTCGAAGTCGGGGCAGGGTGCGTCGAAACGTGCGGTCGAGCTGCTGAGCTCGATGCGTTTCGCGATCGCGTTGCTGGTGGTGTTGTCGATCGCGAGCATCATCGGCACGGTCCTGACCCAGGACGATCCGTATCCGAACTACGTGAACCAGTTCGGGCCGTTCTGGGCGGACATCTTCCGCTCGCTCAGCCTGTACACCGTGTACAGCGCGTGGTGGTTCATGCTGATCCTGATCTTCCTCGTCGTGTCGATCTCGCTGTGCGTGATCCGCAACGCGCCGAAGATGCTCGCCGATGCGAAGAGCTGGAAGGACAAGGTCCGCGAAGGCAGCCTGCGCGCATTCCACCACAAGGCCGAGTACACGGCATCCGGCACGCGCGCGAGCGTCGCGGCGACGCTCGCCAGTTTCGTCACGAAGGCCGGCTACAAGCACGTCGTGCGTGAAACCGACGGCGCGACGCTGATTTCCGCGAAGCGCGGCGCGATGACCAAGTGGGGCTACATCTCCGCGCACCTCGCGATCGTCGTGATCTGTATCGGCGGCCTGCTCGACAGCAACCTGCCGATCAAATTCCAGATGTGGATATTCGGCAAGAGCCCGGTCAACACGAGCGCGACGATCAGCGAGATTTCGCCCGACCATCGCCTGTCCGCGTCGAACCCGACGTTCCGCGGCTATGCGTGGGTGCCGGAGGGCCAGTTCGTGTCGACCGCGATCCTGAACCAGCCGAGCGGCTCGCTGATCCAGGATCTGCCGTTCTCGATCCAGCTCGACAAGTTCATCGTCGATTACTACACGACGGGCATGCCGAAGCTGTTCGCGAGCGACATCGTCGTGATCGATCGCGAGACCGGCCGGAAGATCCCGGCACGGGTCGAGGTCAACAAGCCGTTCACGTACAAGGGCGTGTCGATCTACCAGTCGAGCTTCCAGGACGGCGGCTCGCAGATGCAGATGACGGCCTATCCGATGACCGGCAGCCAGGCGGCGACCGTCCCGGTGAAGGGCACGATCGGCAGCTCGGCCCCGCTGCAGGTCCCGGGCGCCGACGGCGACACGATCGAGTTCTCCGACTTCCGTGCGATCAACGTCGAGAACATGGCCGACGCGAAAGGCAAGCCGGACGTACGCGGCGTCGCGACGACCAGCTCGCTGAAGGAAGTGTTCGACGAGCGGCTCGGCTCGGGCGCGAAGACGTCGAAGCCGACGCAGCTCCACAACATTGGCCCGTCGGTGCAATACAAGATTCGCGGCAAGGACGGCCAGGCGCGCGAATTCAACAACTACATGCTGCCTGTCGACATGAATGGCGAGCGCGTGTTCCTCGCTGGCGTGCGCGCGAGCCCGAACGATCCGTTCCGCTACATGCGGATCCCGGCCGACAGCCAGGATTCGATCGGCGAATGGATGCGCCTGCGGGCCGCGCTCGAGGACCCGGCGGTGCGTACCGAAGCCGCCGCGCGCTTCGCGCAGCGCTCGCTGCCGGGCGACGCGTCGCTGCGCGGCCGTCTGCAGGACAGCGCGTCGAAGGTGCTGACCCTCTTTGCGGCGAGCGACGACAGCATCGGCCGCGGGGCGGACGGCCAGCCGGTCGGCGGCTTCCAGGCGGTGGCGACCTTCATCGACCGCTCGGTGCCGAAGGGCGAGCAGGAGAAGGCTGCGAGCCTGCTGTTGCGAATGCTCGAGGGCTCGATGTGGGAGGTTTGGCAGATTGCGCGCGAGCGTGCCGGCGAGCCGGCCGCGCAGCAGGGCACCGACACGATCCGCTTCGTGCAGAACGCGATCAACGCGCTATCCGACAGCTTCTTGTATGGATCGCCGGTCTATTTGCAGCTTGACTCGTTCAAGCAGGTGCAAGCTTCGGTATTTCAGTTGACGCGCGCACCCGGCAAGAATCTGGTGTATCTTGGCAGCCTGCTGCTGGTCGCCGGCATCTTCTCGATGTTCTACGTGCGCGAGCGGCGACTCTGGTTCTGGCTGAAGGACGCCGGTTCGGGCGTCGATGTGGTGATGGCAATGTCCACGGCCCGCAAGACCTTCGATTTCGAGAAAGAATTCGTGCAGACGCGCGACGCGGCCGGCGCCGCCTTGCGCGCCGCACCTCGCGACGCCGCGCCCGCCGGTGCGGCTTCGACGGCCCGCCCGCCTGCCGGCGGCGGTTCCGATTCCGAGAATTCCACCCGGTAACATCATGGATCTCACGCAAGTTTCCTCTTCCCGTACGGCGTCGGCTCCGGCGCCGGCATCGTCGCCGTTGTTCGACGAGCGGCCATTCCTCGCACGCCTGTCGCTGTTCGACTGGCTGTTCGCCCTGGCGCTGGTGGCGGGCGCGGGCTATGCGCTCGTGCACTACAACGCGCACATGGATTACTACGACAAGGCGGTGATGATCGGCACCGTGCCGGCGCTCGTCGCGCTCGGCTGGCGCTGGAAGCCGGCGCGGCTGATGATGGCGTCGATCGCCGTGCTGTCGCTGCTGTCGATCCAGATCTACCAGGGCGATCTCGCCCGCGCCGATTCGGCGTTCTTCCTCAAGTACTTCCTGTCGAGCCAGTCGGCGATCCTGTGGATGAGCGCGTTGTTCGTGCTCGCGACGATCTTCTACTGGATCGGCCTGCTCGCGCGCTCCGAAACGGGTGCCGCGATCGGCCAGAAGCTCACGTGGGTTGCCGTGCTGATGGGCTTCACGGGGCTGATGGTGCGCTGGTACGAGTCCTACCTGATCGGTGCGGACGTCGGGCATATCCCCGTGTCGAACCTCTATGAAGTGTTCGTCCTGTTCAGCCTGATCACCGCGCTGCTTTATCTGTATTACGAAGGCCACTACGGCACGCGTTCGCTCGGCGCGTTCGTGTTGCTGGTCATCAGCGCGGCGGTCGGCTTCCTGATGTGGTACTCGGTCGCGCGCGATGCGCAGCAGATCCAGCCGCTCGTGCCGGCGCTGCAAAGCTGGTGGATGAAGATCCACGTGCCGGCGAACTTCATCGGCTACGGCAGCTTCGCGCTGTCGGCGATGGTGTCGGTCGCGTACCTGATGAAGGAACGGGGCATCCTCGCCGATCGCCTGCCGACGCTGGAAGTGCTCGACGACGTGATGTACAAGTCGATCGCGGTCGGTTTCGCGTTCTTCACGATCGCGACGATCCTCGGCGCGCTGTGGGCGGCCGAAGCGTGGGGCGGCTACTGGAGCTGGGACCCGAAGGAAACCTGGGCGCTGATCGTGTGGCTGAACTACGCGGCGTGGCTGCACATGCGGCTGATGAAGGGCCTGCGCGGCGCGGTGGCCGCATGGTGGGCACTCACGGGCCTGCTGGTCACGACGTTCGCGTTCCTCGGCGTCAACATGTTCCTGTCCGGGCTGCACAGCTACGGCAAACTGTAAGATTTCCGTTGCTCGTCCGACTATCAGACCGCCGGTGCACTGCGTGCCCGGCGGTTTTGTTTTGTAACGGGCGGGCGAACCGGGCGTCGAACGACGCGTGACGGGCCGGGTCGAACGCTGATGAAGCATGCGCGCCGCGCATGCGGGAGGAGCTGCACGATGTGGATCAAACGCCCTTTGCGTAACGTACTGACCGGCGCGGATATCGCGTCGAGCGAGATCACGCCGCGCGCGGTATTCGAGAACCGGCGGCGCGTGTTGCAGGCCGCCGGCCTCGCGGCCGCGGGCGGCCTGTTCGGCACCAGCGGCGCGGCGCTCGCCGCGTATGCATCGCCCGACTCGCGAGCGGCGAAGCTCGCGGCAAAGACCAATCCGAAATTCGTCGCCATCGACAAGGTGACGCCGTTCAAGGACATCACGTCCTACAACAACTTCTACGAATTCGGCACCGACAAGAGCGACCCGGCGCAGAACGCCGGCACGCTGCGGCCGCGCCCGTGGCGAGTGAGCGTCGAGGGCGAGGTGCAGCACCCGAAGGTGTTCGATCTCGACGAGCTGCTGAAGCTTGCGCCGCTCGAGGAGCGCGTGTACCGGCTGCGCTGCGTCGAGGGTTGGTCGATGGTGATCCCGTGGATCGGCGTGCCGCTGTCCGAGTTGATCAAGCGCGTGCAGCCGACCGGCAACGCGAAATACGTGCAGTTCATCACGCTGGCCGATCCGTCGCAGATGCCCGGCCTGTCGACGCCGGTGCTCGACTGGCCGTATTCGGAAGGGCTGCGGATGGACGAGGCGATGAATCCGCTGACGCTGCTGACGATGGGCGTCTACGGGCAGGTGCTGCCGAACCAGAATGGCGCGCCGGTGCGGATCGTCGTGCCGTGGAAGTACGGCTTCAAGAGTGCGAAGTCGCTCGTGAAGATCCGCTTCGTCGACAAGCAGCCGAAGACGAGCTGGAACACGTATGCGGCGAACGAGTACGGCTTTTACTCGAACGTGAACCCGAACGTCGATCATCCGCGCTGGAGCCAGGCCACCGAGCGGCGCATCGGCGAGGACGGCTTCTTCACGCCCAAGCGCAAGACGCTGATGTTCAACGGCTACGGCGATCTGGTCGCATCGATGTATCAGGGCATGGACCTGAAGAAGGATTTCTGAGCGTGACCGTGAGAAACGACATGCCGCCTTCGACGCTCACGCCTGCGCGCGCCGCAAGCGCCGGGCCGGCCGCACGAGGGGCGCGCGCGGGTGGGAGCCGGCCCGCCGCGCCGCGCTGGCTCGCACCGGCCAAGGTGCTGGTGTTCGCGGCCGGCCTCTATCCGCTCGCGCGCCTCGTGCTGTTCGGGCTGACCGACCGGCTCGGCGCGAACCCGATCGAGTTCATCACGCGCTCGACGGGCCTATGGACGCTCGTCCTGCTGTGCGTCACGCTTGCCGTCACGCCGGTCAGGCGCATGACGGGTTTCGCGCCGCTGTTGCGCTTTCGCCGGATGATCGGGTTGTTCGCGTTCTTTTACGCGACGCTGCATTTCACGACCTATCTGTGGTTCGACAAGTGGTTCGACGTCGTCGCGATCCTGAAGGACGTCGGCAAGCGCCCGTTCATCACGGTCGGCTTCGCGGCGTTCGTGCTGCTGATCCCGCTTGCCGCGACGTCGCCGCGCGCGATGGTGCGCAGGCTCGGCCGCCACTGGGCGACGCTGCACAGCGCCATCTATGCGATCGCGCTATTCGGCGTGCTGCACTTCTGGTGGATGCGCGCCGGCAAGCACAATCTCGCGCAGCCGAAGCTCTACGCGGCGATCGTCGCCGTGCTGCTCGGCTGGCGGCTGGTTGCGTGGGGATGGCGGCGCGTGCGCGCGTGACGGCGCGGCCTGGAAAGATATCCTGAAAAAACAAAAGGCGATGACCGGGAAGTCATCGCCTCGTTGCGCGCGCCGCGCGGGCGGCCTCGCGTCGTTACTTCGTGGCGGCCGGGCCCGAGGCCGGAGCGGGCAGGGTCGAGGCACTGCTCGACAGCTCGGGCGACAGCATGAGCGGTGAGCCGGACGTATCGGGCGTCTCGTCGGACGACGCGTTTTCGTCGGTCGGTTTCACATCCGACGGCGGCGTGTTCTGCGGCTGGATCGGCTTGGGCATCGGGGGCACGGTGGGCAGATAGAGCGCGCCGCTTTGACCGCAGCCGGCAAGAATCGCCAAAGCCGCTACAATCGCGCTCATCCGGAAAACGACTCGCATGATCGTCCCTGAACAATTTAACCGATAGAGTTTAGCATGTCCGATACTGAATACCTGGCCCGTGCCGAGGCCGTGCTGGCGGCCGTCGAGCGTACCGTGGACGTCGCGAACGACGGCGATCACGACATCGATCTGGAGCGCAACGGCAGCGTGCTGACGCTGACGTTCGAGAACGGCTCGAAGATCATCGTCAACCTGCAGCCGCCGATGAAGGAAGTGTGGATCGCCGCGAAGGCCGGCGGCTTCCACTACCGTTTCATCGACGGCGAATGGCGCGATACGCGCACCGGTACCGAGTTCTTCTCGGCGCTCACCGAGTACGCGACCCAGCAGGCTGGCCTGCCGATCACGTTCGGCGCGTGACGGCCGGGGCGCGGCGCTCCGCGCGTCGTGCCCAAAGAAAAAGCGCCCCGCGGGGCGCTTTTTTCATGGCCGGGCCGGGCGTCAGTGGCCGCGGAACAGGTTCATGATGTCCTGCTTTTCCTGCTCGTCGACGTGCGGCACGGCCTCGTCGACGTTCTGCGCGGCCGGCGCCTGCGGCACGCCGACCGTCGACACGAAGCCGTGCCCCGGCGTGAACTCGGTGAAGTACAGTTCGCCGCCGAGCGATTCGACACCGTCCGGCACCGTCGGCTTGAACTCGGGCACGCCCTTCAGCGCCGCACCCATGTACTCGATCCAGACCGGCAGCGACAGGCCGCCGCCGGTTTCGCGATCGCCGAGGCTGCGCGGATTGTCGTAGCCGATCCACGCGATCGCGGCGAGCGTGTGCTGGTAGCCGGCGAACCACGCGTCGTGCGAGTCGTTCGTCGTGCCGGTCTTGCCCGCGAGGTCGGTGCGCTTGAGCACGTTGGTCCGTGCGCCCGTGCCGCGCTGGGCGACGCTCTGCAGCAGGCTGTTCATCACGTAGGCGTTGCGTGCGTCGATCGCGCGCGGCGCGTTCTGCTCCGCGACGAGCGGCTGCGCGCGCGCGACGATCGCGCCGTTCGGATCGGTGACCTCGGCGATCAGGTACGGATTGACGCGATAGCCGCCGTTCGCGAATACCGAGTACGCGCCGGCCATCTGCAGCGGCGTGACCTGGCCGGCGCCGAGCGCCATCGGCAGGTAGGCCGGATGGCGATCGGCGTCGAAGCCGAAGCGCGTGATGTATTGCTGCGCGTATTTCGTGCCGATGTTGTTGAGAATCCGGATCGACACGAGGTTGCGCGAGCGCTGCAGCGCGGTGCGCATCGACATCGGGCCCTCGAAGCCGCCGCCGTAGTTCTTCGGCTCCCACGGCTGGCCGCCCGTTTCCGCGGCGCTGAAATACAGCGGGCCGTCGTTGATCACGGTCGCCGGCCCGAGGCCCTTGTCGAGCGACGCCGAGTAGATGAACGGCTTGAACGACGAACCCGGTTGCCGCCACGCCTGCGTGACGTGGTTGAACTTGTTCTTGTTGTAGTCGAAGCCGCCGACGAGCGAGCGGATCGCCCCGTCCTGCGGGACGATCGACAGGAACGCGCCTTCGACCTGCGGCAACTGCGTGATCGACCATTTGCCGGCGTCGTTCTTCACGACGCGGACGATCGCTCCGGGGCGGATGCGGCGGTTCGGCTGCGCGTTGGTCGACAGCGCGCCCGACGCGAAGCGCAGGTTGTCGC
The DNA here is from genome assembly GCF_016759955.1 of Burkholderia sp. KCJ3K979. Lineage (NCBI taxonomy): Bacteria > Pseudomonadati > Pseudomonadota > Betaproteobacteria > Burkholderiales > Burkholderiaceae > Burkholderia > Burkholderia sp. KCJ3K979. The sequence continues at coordinate 4,075 of NZ_JACFYV010000023.1, read as the reverse complement.
CCTCGATCGTCGCCGTGCTGCCGTCGATGAACGCCACCGTGATCTGGCGCGGGCTCGCGGCCGTCACGACCGCGGCGATCAGCTCGCCGTTGTCGGGATGTTCGAGCAGCGCGTCGTCGATCGCCTGTTCGCGATCGTCGGCGCCGGCCGGCAGCTCGATGAAGCCTTCCGGCCCGCGATAGCCGTGGCGGCGCTCGTAATCCATGATGCCCTTGCGCAGCGCGGTGTACGCGACTTGCTGGTCCGCGGAATCGATCGTCGTGACGACGTTGAAGCCGCGCGTGTAGGTTTCCTCGCGATACTGCGCGTACATCATCTGTCTGACCATTTCCGCGACGTACTCGGCGTGCACGCTGAAATCGCGGCCCGGCCCCTTGACGACGAGCGGCTGCGCGGCGGCTTCGTCGTACTGTTCGCGCGTGATGAAGTTCAGCTCGAGCATCCGCTGCAGGATGTATTCCTGGCGCACCTTCGCGCGCTTCGGGTTGACGACCGGGTTATACGCAGAGGGCGCCTTCGGCAGCCCCGCGAGCATCGCGGCTTCCGCGAGCGTGATGTCCTTCAGGTCCTTGCCGAAATAGACCCGCGCGGCGCTCGCGAAGCCGTACGCGCGCTGGCCGAGATAGATCTGATTCATGTAGACCTCGAGAATCTGATCCTTCGTCAGCGCGCGCTCGATCCGGTACGCGAGCAGCATCTCGTAGATCTTGCGCGTGTAGGTCTTCTCGCTCGACAGGAAGAAGTTGCGCGCGACCTGCATCGTGATCGTGCTCGCGCCCTGCGACGCGTGGCCGTTCGTCAGCGCGACGAAGCCGGCGCGGATGATGCCGGTGAGGTCGACGCCGCCGTGATCGTAGAAGCGCGCATCCTCGATCGCGAGAATCGCCTTCTTCAGCGAGTCGGGCACGTCCTTGAAATGGACGACGTCGCGGCGCTCCTCGCCGAATTCGCCGATCAGCACGTGATCGGACGTATAGATGCGCAGCGGCACCTTCGGGCGGTAGTCGGTCAGCGCGTCGAGCGACGGCATGTTCGGCCAGGCCACGACGAGCGCGTAGCCGAGCACGAGGCCGCCGGCCACGACGAGGGCCACGCACATCGCGGCGAAGCCGAGCAGGACTTTTTGCCACCAGGGCCGCTTCTTCGGCTCCGGGGCGGGAGGCGGGGACGTAGGAGTCGTGGATTGCATAGGCATACCGGAAAACAGTCCCGCGATTATAGCTGCCCGGTAAGACCGGTCCTGACGCGGGGGCCGCCCGTCGGAAAGCCGCGGTCGGCGTGCCGTCAGCATAAGTCCGTGCGCGGCCGCCGCGAGCAGATGCTGGCCGTCTGGCCGACTGTCGGCCGCACGCATCGCTTTGCAGAATCAGGTCTCGGAAACGCGGCGTGGGCCGCGACGATCTCGGGAGGCTGGGATGGCAGGACGATGGGTAGCGCGGTTTGCACAGGGCAGGCACCGGTCGACGGGAATCGACGTCGGTGCGCACGAGGTGAGGGTGGCCGTGGTGAGCCGGCGCGGCAAGTGCACGAATGTGCGCGTCGAGGGGCTCGAGCGGGAGCCGGTCGGGTTGGCGGGCGGGCCGGAAGACGCGCGTTGGGCAGCCGTCGCGCGGTCGCTGGCGGCCGCCGTGTCGCGGCTATCGGCGTCCGATGTGCAGTGCGACGTGCGCGGCGTGATGGCGCTGCACGATGACGAGATGCGTACCGCGACGCTCGATCTGGCCGGGCGCGGCGACATCCCGGACGCCGCGCGGCAAGCGGCCGAACGCATTTCGGGGCTGGCGCCGGATAGTCTGGCGTTCGACTGGCGGCATTACGGCGGCGTGCGGTCCGGCGAGATCGCGGTGGCGGTGGCGCCGCTGGCGCTGCTCGAACGGCGGATCGACGTGGCCGCCCAGGCCGGTATCGACCTGACGGTGATCGACGGCGAGTCGGTTGCCGTGCTGCGCGCGCTGCGCTATGCCGCGCAGTTCGAACTCGACGCGCAGGGTGCCTACGCCGTGCTGTGGTTCTGTGACGCGGGCGTGCGCGGCTGGCGCATCGAGGGCCGGTCGGCTGTCCCGGTGCTCACGCTGTCCGGCCCGTTGCCGGAAGCGCTTCCCGATGCATTGCGCCGGCGCGTGCTCGGAGCCGTGGGTTGCGTATTCGTCGCCGGGGACGAGCGATGTATCGCCCGCTTCGACACGTCCGTCGCCGAGATTGGCGATGTGCTCGGCACGGCGGTGGTGCCGTTCGACTGCACGGGGTGGGACGGCCAGCCGTGCGCGCGCGCCGGCATGCCGGGCGGCCCGGCGTTTGCCGTCGCATTCGGGCTGGCGTTGCGCGGGGTGTGGGAATGATGGCCGGTCACGTGGCGGCGAGCGGGGCCGCGGCGGTTGCGCCCGGGCAGGCGGTACTCGGCGACTTCAACCTGCTGCCGTACCGCGAACGATTGGCGCAGGCGTTGCGGCGTCGCCGGGCCGCGCAGTGCGGTGTCGCGGTCCTGCTCGGCGTGCTCGGCGCCGGGCTGTGGACGGGCGCTGCCGGGTTGTCGCGGTGGCGGGTGGACGCCGAGCGGGCCAGCGTGGAGACGCGGCTGCGGCAGTTGCAGCCCCAGGTGGCGGCTGCGACACGCGCCGCCAATGTCGCAGCCGCCGTCGCGCAGCGCGACGCGCAGGCGGCTGCGCTGGCCGCACCCTACCGGCGCGTGGCAGGGTTGCTCGAGACCCTCACGCAGGTGCGCGCCGATCATATCCGGCTCGACGCGCTGCGCATGACGTCGACCGGCGCCGTGCTCGATGCACGTGCCGCGAGTTACCGGGCGGCTGCGCGGTGGCTCGCCGCGATGGCGCGCGAGCAGCGCGACTGGCGGATCGATATAGAGACGTTGAAGCCTGCCTCGGACGCGCCGGCTGCCCCGGCCGGGAGCCCGTTCCGGTTCTCGGTGCAGTTGCGCTGGCACGACGCGATGTCGTCGCGGAAGGTGTCGGGAGGTGGCGCATGACCGCGCTCGTGCATCGGCCGGCGCTGCGCGGAGGCGCCGGGTCGGGCGGCCTGCCGCGGGTGTCGCCGGCGGCCGTGCATGCCATGGGGTGTGTACTGGCATTCTCCGCCGTGCTGGCCGGCGGCATTCATCTGGCGAATGCGGCCGACTGGAGCGGGCTGGCCCATAGTCGCGCGTTGCTCGCCGCAGCGCAGACGCGCGCGGCCGACGCGCAACGCGTGCTTGCTGCTGCGGGACGACGACGCGACGGACATCGTGCGTCGACGCGCGACGATCATTCGCCGCATGCGCCGGAATGGGCGGCACTGATGCTGGAACTGGCCGATCTCGCCGCGTCGAGCGGGCTGCGCGGGGTATCGATCGAGCCGCAGCGCGCCGATGGTGCGGAATCGGACGGCCGGCGCACCGTGCACATCGCCGCGGATGGCGATTTTCGCGCGCTGCTGCACATGGTTGGCGGGCTCGCGCGCTTCCCGGTGCTGGCGGTACCGACGGCGCTGCGTATCGAGCGTGGCATGGCGGCGGCGCGGGTGGACATGTCCGTCGACGTGTTTCCGGCGCTACCGGCGACAACGGCCGCGGCGGACAACACGCTGGTTCGCGCGGCGGTGCTCGACACCGATCCGTTCGGCGAGGCTGGCCCGGCCGAAGCGGCGGGGCACGCGGCGCGCCTTGCCGGCACGATTCGCGACGCGCGCGCTGGTCTCGCGTTGTTCGACGACGGCGAGGGCGCGTTCACCGCCGTTGCGCCTGGCGACCTGCTCGGGGCCGCGCGCGTGGTGCGCGTCGAGCGCGCGGCCGTGACGCTTGCGACGGCGGACGGAGCGCAGCGGCTCGTCCTGGACGACGGAGGCCGGCCATGACGAAACACGGCTGTTGGCTATTTGCCATCTGGGCCGGGGTGACGGCGGCCGACGCCGGCGCGTCGTTGCCGCCGCTGCCCGCGGTCTGGCCCGCCGGGGCGACGGATGTGTCGGTGCCGGGCTTGCCGCAGCCGCTGCGCGTGGCCGACGGCGTGGACGGTGCGGTAGCGCAGGACGCCGGCCCGCCGCCATTCGATCAGGCGGCGCGCACGGCACTGCCGACGGAAAC
>NZ_JACFYV010000239.1:0-9655 GCF_016759955.1 Burkholderia sp. KCJ3K979 | reverse complement strand
CCGCCGGCGCTCCGGGCCCGTCAACACTTCCATCACTTCCTGCCTGGTGTTAGTCAAAAACACAGTCTTATGCCTACCCGTTATTGTAAGTGGGTGACTGTGTCCGGCGTTTCAGGGGGCTGCTCCACTGGGCCTCTGCTCGCTTTCGGTATGGGTATCGTGATCTTCGGCATCGCGAATTGATGATCTGTCTCGGTGGTAGTCCCTATATCGACGTGGCGTCTAGTGTCGAATCATTCATTCCAGCCGGCGTTCCAGCGGACGTTGCGCATCGCATCGTTGAACAGTGTTCCCGATACGTCTCGGATCACCCGGCTTTGCACGACAAGCTCGAGTTTGCGGTTATCCCTACCTGTTACGTTCCGCACCTCAACGTCGACTTTTCCTCCTATCCCCACTTGGCCGACGCGCTGTCCCACATCGAACGAAAGGTATATCTCGACCAACTTAAGTCGCTGACCGAGCAGATCGTAGCACCAGGCAGCGTGTTTTATCGCGATCTCGATCTTTTGCCACTGCACGCCCGAAAACTTGCACGTTACAAAGCAGATCGAAGCGACACCGCTATCTCATTCTGGCAGTGCATCTCCGACGCAAGCGTGGTCGCCGAGACATTTTCCGGTCTCGCTCGAGCAGCATTCATCGCGACTGCATTGTTGAAGGACCTCGAACATGCCGACGAGCGACTTACTGGGTTGACTGATCAAGTGACGGCTAGCGTTCGTACGATCGGCAAGCAAATCGCGGATGACTATGCAGACCTGGAACTTCATGCGTTCTTGGAGCAACACGGACACGTCCGCCCCGGCACCTACGACGTCACAATCGAGCGTTACGATGAAGCTCCGGATCGATACTTCAAGCGGACGGAGGCGCGAAAGGACGCAAGCAGTCCCATCGCCGACGTAAGTCAATTCATCTCAAACATTACTACGCAGCTCCGCGCTTGCGAGTTGGGCTTCGACGCATTTCAACTGATCACTTTCGCGAAAGCCGCCATTCACGCGAGAGAACAGTCGAAGTATGTCTACGCCGGCTTAGTCTCTGAAGCGCTTTCCCGCCTCACTGAATGGGGTGCTGCCCGTGGGATAAGCCGCAACTGCCTGAGTCATCTATCCCTCAATGATCTCCGTGTCGCAATGGAATCGTACGGCCGAGACGTCGACCTTCTGGCCAAGGGGCGGAAAAACGAGGATGTATGGGCGAAGGATTTGAGCGTGCGAACGCCCGCCGTGTTCAACCATTCCGACAATTTTTTCGCATTCGAGATAAGCGGTACGAAGCCAAACTACATCACCGGCAAGACAATCTCGGCCGCACCTATTGTGCTTACCGGTAGCGAATCAACAGACGCAGACCTGAACGGAAAGATCGTGCTCATCGAGAGTGCCGATCCCGGTTACGATTGGATTTTCACCCACCCGATTGACGGTTTTGTCACAGCATTCGGTGGCGAAAACTCCCATATGAGTATCCGCGCTCGTGAATTCGGTATCCCCGCCGCTATTGGGGTCGGCCCGGAGGTATTCCGAGCGCTGGCGCGTGCGAGCAATATCATACTGAGCTGCAAAGACCAGCGAATTCATTCTGCTTGACGAGAAGAAGCGCCCGAGAATCCCTACCCAAAAAATTAAATAAATCAGCAATCCTATGGAAAAGATATTTATTCTAATCGAGAGCAGCTCGACCGGCACCGGTCTCGCGATGATCAAGAAGCTCTGCGAACAAGGGTACTCGCCGTGGGTGATCAGCAATAATCCGGGTCGATTCGACTTTCCCGATATCCCTCAGCTTCGGCTTCTTCATGTCGACACGAACGACGAAAGCCGATTGATCGAGTTTCTTCTTCAGCATGAGCGGCGCGATGAGTTCGTCGGCGTGTCAACCGTATACGATTTCTACGTTCCTGCGGCGGCCGCAGTTGCACGTGCACTGGCTCTGCCCGGCCCGCATGTCGACTCCGCGAGAAGAGCGAGACATAAACATAATCAGCGAACCGTCTTCGCTCATCACGGCCTTCCCCAGCCGAAGTTTGCCGTCTGTAGTACGGTGGATGAAGCACTTTCTGCTTCACGAGAAATCGGATATCCGCTTGTCTGCAAGCCCGTCAGCGGTGCTGGTAGCGTGGGTGTCAAGTACATCACGTCCGACGACGAACTGAATGTACACGCTGGAACCTGGCTGTCCCGTACAGAGACCCATAGAGGCGTACCGATCCAACAAAAGGTCCTGCTCGAGGAGTTCGTCTGTGCCCCCGAAGTATCGGTTGAAGTCTTCGATGGCATGGCCGTGGCGGTCTGCGATAAATTCGTTAGCCCATTACCGGTTTTCCTTGAAGTTGGACACGAAGTGCCATCCGTCCTTCCAAGCGATCTTGCGCAATCGGCATGCAAACTCGCGGAAGACGCCGTCAAGGCGCTCGGTTTGGATTGGGGGTGCTGCCACGTGGAGCTCCATGTGACCCGTGATGGCCTCTCCGTGATCGAAGTGAACCAGCGGATCGCTGGTGATCTGATTCCCCTGTTGGTAGAAGAAGCCACTGGTGTTGACTTACTGTCGGCGGCAATTCTCAAGGCGGTCGGAGTAACTCCAAGTCTGAACGGAACGCGCAACCGAGTCAGCCGTATTGCATTCCTCGTTTCGGGTGAAATACCGTCCGCGATACGCGATACCTTCGAGACGATAGTTGCTGAAGGTGGTGCGCTGGATGCGCACCTTGGGATGGATCACGGTAAAGGCCTCCACTATGGCGACTCTCGCGATCGTATTGGTCATCTTATTGTGAGCGGGCCTAGTCGGTCGTCCGTCCGAGATAACCTCAACAAACTGCTTGTGAAGTTATCTGGGAAAGAGCGTGTCTTAGCCTCCCCATCCCATAGCGACCAACCTCGGTACGCATCTGCATGCAACGTCAGCTGAGCACACTCTCCGGACATATCAACCTGACGACCATGGTTGAGCGCTGGGACCTGAAAATCCCATTTGTCACCGCGCGCGGCTCTCGCACTGAGGTGGAAGTGATAGTTGTCGAGATCGCTGCCGATGGACATACCGGCCGCGGTGAAGCAACTCCGAGCCGGAGCCTCGGTGAAAGCGCCAGCTCGTGTCTCGGTGAGATTGCAAAGGCCTTTGGTACCAGGGTGTTGACGGCCACCGACGTTGGGCGCCGCGTCGCGATGATGCCGTCGGGCGCAGCGCGAAGCGCGCTCGATAGCGCGATCTGGGACCTTGCTGCAAAGCATTGTGGGACCCGTGCGTGGACTATGGCGTCAATGCAAACACCGACTACAAGGAAGACGATCCAAACAATCAGTGCTGGACCGCCCGACGAGATGGTGAGCCAAGCGCTGATGTTCGGCTCAGCCGAAGTGCTGAAGTTAAAGCTGAATGGGAGAGATGATGACCGAAAAGTTCGTGCGGTAAGACTCGCCCTACCGAACGCACGGCTCATTGTCGATGCCAACGAGTCGTGGACGATGAATCAACTCGTGACGTGGTCCGTGACGATGAGGGAGCTCGGGGTTGAGCTGATAGAGCAGCCCCTTCCCTCAGGATCGGATACTGCGCTATCGCACTTCAATCGCATCGTGCCGATCTGCGCTGACGAAAGTTTTACGGACCCGAATGACCTCTCGGTTATCGCCTCGCGTTATGACTTCGTCAACATCAAACTCGACAAGCTCGGGGGGCTTTCGTCCGCACTGGTAGCGGCAACGATCGCAGAGTCGCACGGTCTTGGGATCATGCTCGGATGCATGATTGGCACGTCACTCGGCATGGCACCATCAACGATGTTGTTCGATCGGGCAACGTACATCGATGTCGACGGACCGTCATTCCTCGCATCAGATCGCGAGCCGACTCTCTGGTGCGATGGCGTGGTATCCGCCCCGCGTCCGGCGCTCTGGGGCTGATCCGCATTTCGCCATACCACCAACTGAACTTACTGTCATCACCGCATCAATATGGACCCGCATCACCTGCAATCCCGATTTGCCGTTCGAGCGAACTTGACATCGATTTTTCTTTTCGCCCTTGGAAATTATGTCTTGATCCCGTATTACGCCGTGTACACAAGCAAGAACCTCGGCTACGGAGTCGCATTTGCCGGCATACTTGTTTCGGTGAGAATGTTTTCCCAACGTGGCCTTACGCTAGTCGGCGGAGTGCTAACTGACTATTTTGGAGCCAAGCTCATTAGTCAAGTCGGAATACTGCTCAGAGCAACTTCATTCCTGATTCTGTTCTTCGACCGCAGCCCGTCAAGCTTCGTAATCTCCGCCTTTGCAAATGGGACGAGTAGCTCCCTATTTAATATGGCTATTCGAAAGATGCTGTTTTTCGCCGTGCGTGAAGACGATTCACGTCTGACAGCAGTCATCAGCCTGCGAAGCGCGTTACTCAATCTTGGGGCCGCAATTGGCCCACTTCTCGGCACATTCTTTCTGTACTGGGATTTCAGTTTGACGTGCCTTTGCGTAACCATGATGTTCGTCGGCTTAGGTACAATTGTATGGGTTGCAAACCGAACGTTCGAAGCCGCGCGAATCTCTACAATCCGTCCGGCGGACTTTCTTCGAGTCATCCGACTTCCCGGCATTCAGCGGGTCATGTTGCTGCAGTTCATTTATTTCTATTTCTATTCTAATCTTGAATATTTACTTCCGATCTTCAGTACGGAGCAAGGTCATCAGGGATTGGTCGGAATACTTTTCACGACCAATGCGGTTGTTGTTGCTGGCGTGCAATTCACAAGCGCCCGCCGCATCGCCAACGCGGGCGTCAACCTTGGATTCTGGTGCTTCCTCGCGTTCTTTCTCCTACTTGGCTCGATTGCATACTTTTCTCCGGGCGTTGGCGTGTCAGTGCTCCTCGTGTTGGCCGTAGCACTATTCACTATCGCGGAAATTGTCATCTCCTTCAGAGTCGAATACCTGTCGACAAAGCTCGGCGACAAATCGCTCGGCGGAACAACGTACGGATTGGTTTCGGTCGTCGGTGCAATTGGCATGTTGGCCGCCAACGCGCTGAACGAGCAACTATATCGGTGGCTTGGCCCGGCTAGCACGTGGAGTATCAATGCCCTGCTTGTTGTGGCTGCAATCGCCTATCTGTGGCGGATAAGGACTCCTTTGTTAGATCGCTTGCCGTCACCAGCAAAAGCTACTCCCTAGAGCACAGCGAACTCACGTCAAGCGATCATTTACTGTTCGCTCGTTGGCGCCAGCACAGTGTGACCCTGCCTCGATTCCACGTACAGCAGGAAGTTTGATAACTTTTCGCCCGTGAGCGGCTATTCGCATCCTAGCGGCTGGACGATCGGTGTCTGCCGCGTGCGCGATAAGTGGACCGTCGAGCTGTGGGATGGAACGTCTCTCATGCCGTCGTCGACTCGCCGGTTGCGGCGCTCAGGCTTCATCGCGAGTTGGTGACGGAATCTGAGCCAGGCAGCTCTCCTGATCTCGAAGGGCAGCACGAGCTGTCGAGCTGACCCGGCCAAGCGATCGGTACGGCCGGCCCGGCCTGCGCCGCAATCCCCGCCGTAGGTGAGATCGTGCCAGCGTTGCGACGTCTGGCCACCCGACCCGAGCTGGCCGCGCGGCAGTCGCAAGATGACGATCTTGTGCGCGTGCGTCGCGCACAAGATCGCCCCAACTACGCGGCTCTTTCAGATAAGACAAGAAATGAGCTGACAAACCGCATGTCGCCTGATGCCCGTGCCGGGCAATCGGGATACCGTCATCCGTCATGGGCGCATCGTCTTCCTCGATGAAGTTCGGCGACACCTCGGGATGCTGCGGGCACGAAACACGATCGCCTTTGCGAGCGACAAAGCGGCCATCGAAACGCATTGTGCTGGAACCTGTTTCGACCTTGCCGCCATGGTCGGTCTCGTCACCGATGCGATTCAAGTTCATCATGATTTACGCCGAGACAATGCGCCCGTAATTCAATTGCCTTGATTGACCAGGCTCAGGCTGCTGTCGATCCAGAACGGGCCTCGGCCTTGAGGTCGCTTTCCGCGCGTCTTGCTGGAGCGCTGGTTGCTACTTCGTGATCCGACGCATTTCCCGTCGGCGCACGGCACCGCCCTCGGCTCCAGTTTCCCGGCGTCGCCACCGGCACGCCCAGCCGCCGGGCCGCTTCGTGTTGCCCTAGTCTCCGCAAGTTTCACCGCCTCGGACTTGAATTCTTCCGAGTACTGCCTTCTCGGCACTCCAGTTTCCGGCATCCCATCCTCCGTACATGCATCAAACTATTCAACTTTATGCTGTACGTGAAACTTGGGCAGGATCATTCGACAGCATCGTAGAGATCGCAGACAATCTCTGGGATATGCAGGGCTGGCCTTGGCCGGTGCCACGAAACCGTGAAGCAAATTTCTCTTTCCGCGAAGGACTCCAGGTGTGGTAAAAGCCATTTTTTTTGATTACGACGGGGTGCTGACGACTGATAGAACGGGTTCGCTCACTACGAACAGATATCTGAGTACAGTAACCGGTGTTGAGTATGAGACTGTTCGCAAGGCATTCGAAAAACACAACCCAGACCTGCTTGTCGGAAAGGTCACACATGCCGAAATCTGGGATGCAGTTTGCGCGGAGATACGTTGCAAAGTCGATTTTTCATTGCTCGAAGAGGCATTTCAAAGCACGCCGAAAAATGACGCAATGTTTGCTCTGGCGCGCAGCCTGAAGCCCGAGTATTCCCTCGGCATCATCACGGACAACAAGCGGGATCGGATCGATTCACTGAAGAAATCGCAAGGTCTCGATGTCCTGTTCAACCCGATAATTGTGTCAGCCGAGTTCGGCTCGGGAAAGGACGGTTCTGCTGTTTTTGAACATGCTTTACGATGTGTCGGAATAAGGCCTGACGAGAGTATCTTCATCGACAACAATCGAGGGAACCTGATTGCACCAAGAGCGCTCGGCATGGGCACGGTCTTCCATGACGATGAAAAGAACGATGTCGAGAAACTGATCGCAACCCTCAGGAACGAGTTCCACGTCTTGGAACGGTCGTGAGACGCAGCGCCATTTCGTGAGGCGCGAAGGAGCGTCCGAATGGCCGCTGCTTGGCGAGCTGATGGGCCGTTGAGGGTCGGGTAGCGACCGTCCGTCGGCGCACACTCAATCTCCCTTTGCCTAAAAGGAGATTGTCATGAAATCCAAGAGTGTCGCCATTAGCGGTCGTGTGCCATGGAACAAGGGCAAACTCACCGGGCAGAAGCTGCCGCTAAAGCTCCGAGAAATTTGGGCGATCCGGACGAGGCTTCAGATGGCGTGGAACGTCCGTGAGCTCGCGATGTTCAATCTCGCAATCGACAGCAAGCTTCGAGCGTGCGATTTCACGCGATTGCAGGTTCAGGACGTCCGTCACGGAAGCCACGTGGCTGCGAGGGCCACCGTCATGCAGCAGAAGACCCAGCGGCCGGTCCAATTCGAGATCACGGAACAGACCCGTGATAGCCTCGAAGCTTGGATCGAAGCGCGAGGGCTGAAGGCCGCCGATTTTCTGTTTCCGAGCCGGTTGCATACGTCACCGCATCTATCGATCCGGCAATACGCCCGAATGGTGCATCGCTGGGTCGCGTCGATTGGACTCGACGATACCGCATACGGTACCCACACTATGCGCCGGACCAAAGCGTCGCCGTAGACCAAAGCAAAGTTGTCACCGTTTGCGAAGCAAAAATGTCACTTCGCGGGTTCGCAGTCGCCCAAGAGCTGGAAACCCTTGTCAACTCAAGGGTTTGTCCGCCGCGATTTAAAGTTGTCACCGAGCCCGGCGCCGCGAAGACCGGTGTCAATTCCCTCCCGACGTCGTTGCAGCGCGGCGGTCGCGGTGACATGTTGTGCACAACCCGAGTTTGGGCGTGCTATCGTGCTGTCGTGATAAAAGGCGCTTTCAAGACAACTTCTCCGAGAGCTTGAACGGGCCGCGCGTCCCGGCCGCGATAGGATCCAAGCCCTGGTCGAAGCACCTTCACGGGGTCCAATACTGCAGCTTCGCGACCCCGCGGAGCAGCTCATCGGCGCGATCTCGGAGCTTCAGGTAGCGGTAGCGCTCAGCCATCTCGCGAAGCGACTGAAGCCTTGTGCGCCAATAGGCAGGATCGCCGACTGAACCGCACCGGGAATCGTGGAGGCTGGTTGGTTTAAGTTAATGCGGACACGTCAGCGGCATTTCTGAGTTGCCTGTAGTAGTTTGCCTCAGCCTCAGCGGGCGGGATATAGCCGAGCGGTTCCATCAGCCGATGATGGTTGTACCAGGCCACCCATTCCAGCGTTGCCAGTTCGACGGATTCCCTCGTTTCCCAAGGGGCGCGCCGATAAATCAGTTCCGTCTTGTACAGGCCGTTGATCGTCTCGGCCAGCGCATTGTCGTAGCTGTCGCCTCGGCTGCCGACCGACGGCTCGATGCCGGCCTCAGCCAGCCGTTCGCTGTAGCGGATGCTGACGTATTGAGACCCTCTGTCGGAATGATGAATCAAAGTCCCGTCCTCACCCGGTTGGCGGGCGTACAGCGCTTGTTCAAGTGCATCCAGAACGAAGTCCGTGGTCATCGACGAGCTGACGCGCCAGCCAACAATACGGCGGGCGAACACGTCGATCACGAATGCCACGTACAGCCAGCCTTGCCATGTCGAGACATACGTAAAATCCGACACCCAGAGCTGATTCGGTCGGTCAGCCTTGAACTGCCGGTTGACTCGGTCCAGCGGGCGCGGCGCGCTCACCTCGGCAATCGTCGTGCGAACACGCTTACCGCGAACTGCGCCACGCAAGCCCTGCAGCTTCATCAACCGTCCGACCGTGCAGCGTGCCACCGCAATGCCTTCCCGGTTCATCTGCTTCCAGACCTTCGGCACGCCGTAGACCTGCATGTTGGCCTGCCAGACACGCTTGATCTCCGGTTGCAAAAGCTCATCGCGTTTCGCGCGGGCGCAGCGTTTCGACGGATCGCGAAGTTGTGCTGCATGGCGTCGGTAGCCCGACGGGGCAATCCGCAAGACCTTGCAGATCGGCTCGACCCCGAAGGTGTCGCGATGCTGATCAATGAAGGCCTTCAGGACTTGAAACGGCGGTCGAGCTCCGCCTGGGCGAAAAACGCGCTCGCCAGTTTGAGAATCTCATTGGTCCGGCGCAGTTCCTTGACCTCGCGCTCCAAGGCTTTGATACGTTCACGCTCGGCCGTACTCACGCCATCGCGCTCTCCACGGTCGACCTCGTCGCGCTTAACCCAATCCAACAGCGTCTGCGCCGTGCAGCCGATCATCGGCGCAATCGATTCGACGGCCGCCCACATCGACGGGTGCTCGCTACGCTGCTCGCGTACCAGGCGCACTGCGCGCTCTCGGACTTCTGGGGAAAACTTGCTTGGCTTCTTGTTCATGGCTCCATTCTCTCAAGAGTTGGAGCCTCCACAAAACTCGGGGCGGTTCAATCAAGAAATCAGGGGATTACCGCGGGAAGTCGAGGTCTGCTACGAGAGTAGACGACATTATTTTGGTGAGATTTTCAATAAAGCCGTCAACTCGTGTCCCGAGTGCCTTGGTCTACGGGGATTCTGGAGTGACGGAATTATTTTGATGTCTACGCCGGGACGTGGAGTACGGCGTCAACCCGATACCCCACCCGGAGATTTGAAC
>NZ_JACFYV010000238.1:0-9855 GCF_016759955.1 Burkholderia sp. KCJ3K979 | reverse complement strand
CGTTCGGGGTCACGTTCGAGGTGCCGATCGTCGTCGTGCTGCTCGTCCGGATGGGCGTGCTGTCCCTGAAGAAGCTGAAGGAGATGCGGCCGTACGTGATCGTCGGCGCATTCGTGGTCGCGGCGGTCGTCACGCCGCCGGACGTGTTCTCGCAGCTGATGCTGGCGCTGCCGCTCGTCGTGCTGTTCGAGATCGGGCTGCTGGCCGCGCGGTTCTTCGTGCCGAAGAAGCCGGCCGAAGAGGGCGAGGCGGGGAACGGCGAAGCGGCGAGCTGACGGCTCGCGGCGCCGGGCGGCTTTCCGGCCCCCGGCTGCAGTGGCCCGGTTTGGTCATCAGCCGGCGCGTGAGAAAACCACCTTCCCGCCAACGACGATCGTCAGACGCAAAGCAAAGGGCAGCCGACCGGACCGGCTGCCCTTTTTCATTTCCGCGTCGCGTTGCCTCGCATCGCGACCGGCAGGCGGCGCACCGGCCGCCGACCCTCATTCGCTATCGTTGTCCTGGTCGTCGAGCGCCTGCTTCGGCGGCGGCGGGCGCTTGCCGATCACGACGTTCACGTCGAACTGCTTGCCCTTGCGTACGACGTGCACCTTGGTCGGCGTGCCCGGCTTGATCTGCGCGACGGTGTTCAGCAGCTTCGTCGTGTCGGTGATTTCGTCGCCGTTCACACTCACCAGGATGTCGCCCGGCTTGATGCCGGCCTTGTCGGCCGGACCGCCCTGCAGCACGCCCGCGACGATCGCGCCCGATTTCTGCTGCAGCCCGAACGACTCGGCGATTTCCGGCGTGACGTCCTGCGGCTCGACGCCGATCCAGCCGCGCGTGACCGAGCCCGTCGTGATGATGCTTTCGAGCACCGTGCGGGCGGTCGAGACGGGAATCGCGAAACCGATGCCGAGCGAGCCGCCCGAGCGCGAGTAGATCGCCGTGTTGATGCCGAGCAGGTTGCCGTTCACGTCGACCAGCGCGCCGCCGGAGTTGCCGGGGTTGATCGGCGCGTCGGTCTGGATGAAGTTCTCGAACGTGTTGATGCCAAGATGGTTGCGGCCGAGCGCGCTGATGATCCCCATCGTAACCGTCTGGCCGACGCCGAACGGATTGCCGATCGCGAGCACGACGTCGCCGACGCGCGACTGGTCGGAGCGGCCGAGCGTGATCGTCGGCAGGTTCGTCATGTTGATCTTCAGCACCGCGAGATCGGTTTCGGGATCGCTGCCGATCACCTTCGCGGTGGCCGTGCGGCCGTCGGCGAGCGCGACTTCGATCTGGTCGGCGCCGTCCACGACGTGCTGGTTCGTTAGAATGTAACCTTCAGGGCTCACGATAACGCCCGAGCCGAGGTTGGCGGCCGGCTCGTCCTGCTGCTTGCGGGCGTTGCGGTCGCCGAAGAAGTAACGGAACAACGGATCTTTCGCGCGCGGGTCGGGCGGCAGCGAGCCGTCCTTGCTGGAGAACACGTTGACGACGGCCGGCATCGCCTTCTGCGCCGCTTCGGCGTACGACGTGGTCGCCGGTGCGCCGCCGATGCCCGGCGCGACTTCCCGCAGCGCGACGATCGGCGTGGCGAGCTGCTTGCCGAGCTGTCCTTGCCGTTGCAGCCATTGCGGCTTGAGCGTCACGACGATGAACATCAGCGCGAGCAGTACGGTCACCGCCTGCGCGAAGAACAGCCAGAAGCGTCTAAGCATCTGAATGGATTAGAGGTTTATATGGATCGGATCGAACTTGAATTGTACTTGAACAATACCCTTGAAACCGCGCGCTTCAAGGACTATTGCCCGAACGGCCTCCAGGTCGAAGGACGCCGCAAGATCGAGAAGATCGCCACCGGCGTGACGGCGTCGGTCGCGTTCCTCGAAGCCGCGCTCGAATGGGGGGCGGATGCCGTGCTCGTCCACCACGGCTATTTCTGGCGCAACGAGGCGCCGCAGATCACCGGCCGCAAGTACCAGCGCCTGAAGCTGCTGCTCGCGAACGACCTGAACCTGTTCGCGTTCCACCTGCCGCTCGATGCGCATCCCGAGTTCGGCAACAACGCGCAGCTCGGCGAAAAGCTCGGCCTGATCGGCGACCAGCGGTTCGGCGAAGGCGATCTCGGCTGGATGGCGACGCTGCCGATGCCCGTCACGCTCGAGCACTTCGTCGCGAAGGTCGAGCGCACGCTTGGCCGCACGCCGCTCGTGCTCGGCGAGCCGGACACGCAACTGCGCCGCATCGCATGGTGCACGGGCGCCGCGCAGAGCTATTTCGACGCGGCGATCGATGCCGGCGCGGACGTGTTCCTGACCGGCGAGGTGTCCGAGTCGACCACGCACGCGGCGGCGGAGAGCGGTGTCGCATTCGTTGCGGCAGGGCACCATGCGACCGAACGTTACGGAATCCAGGCACTTGGGCGCCACTTGTCGGAAGAATTCGATCTCGAACACCTTTTTATCGATATTCATAATCCGGTCTGAGCGACGGATTTGCGGCGGCGCATCGCAATTTCACAATGTAGCATCCGCTTAAAAGCGAAATGATTTAATCGCTCCGGTAGTGGGGGATAACCCTTAACTATCAAACACTTCGAAGGGATTTTCATCTCCGGGCCTTGTAAATGACGACTCCATTCGAGCAAACTAGCGGCGGAATGGAAAGTCGTGACGGAAAATCCAACTCAGAAGTGGGGCGTGTGATGCGAGACAAGGAAGAGAAACGCGTCGACAGCGGCCGCCGTACCTGGCTGATTGCGACATCCGTAGCAGGTGGCGTGGGAGGCGTAGCCACCGTCATACCTTTCGCGGCGTCGCTTGCGCCGTCCGCGAAAGCGAAAGCGGCTGGGGCACCGGTCGAGGTCGACATCAGCGGCCTGAAGCCCGGCGAAATGGTCACCGTGCCGTGGCGCGGCAAACCCGTCTGGATTCTGAACCGCACCGATTCGATGCTGGCCGACGTGGTCAAGGCCGACAAGGAAGTGGCCGATCCGGCCACGAAATCCCCGTATTCGATGCCGTTGCCCGCGTATTGCGCCAACGAATATCGGTCGCGGGCCGATCGCAAGAACATTCTCGTCGTGATGGCCGTGTGTACGCACCTCGGCTGCACGCCTAGCCAACGCTTCACGCCGGGTCCGCAGCCGAACCTGCCGGACGACTGGCCGGGCGGTTTCCTGTGCCCGTGCCACGGTTCGACCTACGACCTCGCCGGCCGTGTGTTCAAGAACAAGCCGGCGCCTCAGAATCTCGACATCCCGCCCTACATGTTCACGTCGGCGACGACCCTCGTGATCGGCAAGGACGAGAAAGGAGAAGCGTGATGGCCGCCGACAACAAAGAAGTCTCCACCACAGGTTTCACCGGCTGGATCGACCAGCGCTTCCCGCTCACGTCCACCTGGAAGAAGCACGTATCCGAGTATTACGCGCCGAAGAACTTCAACTTCTGGTACTTCTTCGGCTCCCTCGCGCTGCTGGTGCTCGTCAACCAGATCGTCACGGGCATCTTCCTGACGATGAACTACAAGCCCGACTCGACGCTCGCGTTCGCGTCGGTCGAGTACATCATGCGCGAGGTGCCGTGGGGCTGGCTGATCCGCTACATGCACTCGACCGGTGCATCGATGTTCTTCGTGGTCGTGTACCTCCACATGTTCCGCGGGCTGTTGTACGGGTCGTACCGGAAGCCGCGCGAGCTTGTCTGGATCTTCGGCTGCGCGATCTTCCTGTGCCTGATGGCCGAGGCGTTCTTCGGCTACCTGCTGCCGTGGGGCCAGATGTCGTTCTGGGGCGCGCAGGTGATCGTGAACCTGTTCTCGGCGATCCCGTTCGTCGGGCCGGACCTGTCGCTGTGGATTCGCGGCGACTACGTCGTGTCCGACGTCACGCTGAACCGCTTCTTCGCGTTCCACGTGATCGCGATTCCGCTCGTGCTGGTCGGCCTCGTGGTCGCCCACCTGGTAGCGCTGCACGAAGTCGGGTCGAACAACCCGGACGGCATCGAGATCAAGGCGAAGAAGGACGAGAACGGCATTCCGCTCGACGGCATCCCGTTCCACCCGTATTACTCGGTGCACGATTTCCTCGGCGTATGCGTGTTCCTGATGGTGTTCGCGCTGATCGTGTTCTTCTCGCCGGAGATGGGCGGCTACTTCCTCGAGGCGAACAACTTCGTCCCGGCGAACCCGCTGCAGACGCCGCCCGAGATTGCGCCGGTCTGGTACTTCACCGCGTTCTACGCGATGCTGCGCGCGACCACCGACCCGTTCAAGATCGTGCTGATGATCGTGATCGCGCTGCTCGGCGTGCTCGCGCTGATCCGTGCGCGCGGCAAGTGGAAGGTCGGGCTGCCGGTGCTGGCGGCGGCGATCGTCGTGTTCATGTATCTGACGGAGTCGAAGTTCTGGGGCGTCGTCGTGATGGGCTCGGCGGTGATCTCGCTGTTCTTCCTGCCGTGGCTCGACCGCAGCCCGGTGAAGTCGATCCGCTACCGGCCGCTGTTCCACAAGGTGTTCCTCGGGATCTTCGTCGCGGCGTTCCTGACCCTCGCGTTCCTCGGCACGCGGCCGCCATCGCCG
Organism: Burkholderia sp. KCJ3K979; assembly: GCF_016759955.1. Lineage (NCBI taxonomy): Bacteria > Pseudomonadati > Pseudomonadota > Betaproteobacteria > Burkholderiales > Burkholderiaceae > Burkholderia > Burkholderia sp. KCJ3K979. The sequence continues at coordinate 5,304 of NZ_JACFYV010000238.1, read as the reverse complement.
GCGGCGACGCTGATCGCCCAGGCCTGCGCGCTGATCTACTTCGCGTTCTTCCTCGGCATGCCCGTCTGGACGCCGCTTGGCACGTTCAAGCAGCCGCCGGAACGGGTGCGCTTCAAGCCCCATTAATGTGAGCGAGGAGAGAACGACATGAAGAAACTGCTTTCGACACTCGCGTTGATCGGGGCGACCGCCTGTGCGCTGCTGGCGGCGCCGGTCGTGCGGGCGGAGGGTAATTTTCCGCTCGACCGGGCGCCCGATAACACGGAAAATCTCGTTTCGCTTCAGCACGGCGCGCAATTGTTTGTAAACTATTGCCTGAACTGCCACAGCGCGAACCTGATGCGCTACAACCGTCTGACGGATCTGGGCATATCCCAGAAGGAGATCGAAACGAATCTCCTGTTCACGACCGACAAGGTCGGGAACACGATGTCCGTCGCGATGCGGCCCGACGACGCGAAGAACTGGCTCGGCACCACGCCGCCCGACCTGTCGGTCGAGGAGCGTGCGCGCGGCCGCGACTGGCTGTACACGTATCTGCGGAGCTTCTACCGCGACGATACGCGGCCGACCGGCTGGAACAACGCGGTGTTCGAGAACGTCGGCATGCCCCATGTGTTGTGGCAGCTGCAGGGGCAGCGCGTTGCCAAATTCGAAGACAAGACGGACGAGGAGACGGGCGAGAAGGCCCACGTGCTCGTCGGCTTCCAGCAGGTCACGCCGGGCACGCTGTCGTCGCCCGACTACGATGCTGCGGTGGCCGACCTGGTGGCCTATATGACATGGATGTCCGAGCCGGCCCAGCAGACCCGCAAGCGCCTTGGCGTGTGGGTGCTGATCTTTCTCGGTGTCCTGACTTTCCTGGCCTGGCGGCTGAATGCCGCGTACTGGAAAGATATCAAGTAAACACGCCTGACCGGCGTGGGGCCGGCGCAAGGCGGAACCCGTGAAAGGGGTTCCGCCGCGTGCCGGCCCTCGGCTTTTTTGAGGAAACGCAAATATGATGGTTCTGTATTCCGGCACAACTTGCCCGTTCTCCCAGCGTTGCCGGCTGGTGCTGTTCGAGAAGGGCATGGACTTCGAAATCCGCGACGTCGACCTGTTCAACAAGCCGGAAGACATTTCGGTGATGAACCCGTACGGTCAGGTGCCGATCCTGGTCGAGCGCGACCTGATCCTGTACGAATCGAACATCATCAACGAGTACATCGACGAGCGCTTCCCGCATCCGCAACTGATGCCTGCCGACCCGGTGCAGCGCGCCCGTGCGCGCCTGTTCCTGCTCAACTTCGAGAAGGAACTGTTCGTCCACGTCAGCACGCTCGAGAACGAGAAGGGCAAGGCGGCGGAGAAGAATCACGAGAAGGCACGCCTCGCGATCCGCGATCGCCTGACGCAGCTCGCGCCGATCTTCGTGAAGAACAAGTACATGCTCGGCGAAGAGTTCTCGATGCTCGACGTCGCGATCGCACCGCTGCTGTGGCGCCTGGATCACTACGGCATCGAGCTGTCGAAGAACGCCGCGCCGCTGATGAAGTACGCCGAACGGATCTTCAGCCGTCCGGCCTACATCGAAGCACTGACGCCGTCCGAAAAGGTCATGCGTCGTTAATGTTGCAATGAAGGCATGACGGAGCGGGTGGCGCGGCGTGCCGCGCGCCCGCTCCGGGTTCGAGGATTGTGATGCAAGAGATTTCAACGAAGCCTTATCTGCTGCGCGCGTTGTACGAGTGGTGCACCGATAACGGTTACACGCCGCATATCGCGGTGAGGGTCGACAACTCGACGCGCGTGCCGCGTCAGTTCGTGCGTGACGGCGAGATCGTGCTCAACATCAGCTTCGAGGCGACGAGCCAGTTGCAGATGGGCAACGAGTGGATCGAGTTCACGGCCCGGTTCTCCGGGAAGGCGCACAAGATCGAGATTCCGGTGGCCAACGTGCTCGCGATCTATGCGCGCGAGAACGGGCAGGGCATGGCGTTCCAGGTGGATGCGGTCGCGGGCGAAGGCGAGGATTCGGGCACGTTCGACGATGACGCCGCGCCGGCCGACGACGCGCAGCGTGACGAGTCGGTATCGCCGTTGGCGCCGGTCGCCGACAGCGGCGCGAACGAGGAACCGTCCGAAGGGGCCGACGAACCGCCGAAAACCGACGGCGACGGCTCGAAAGGCGGCAGCAGACCTCGCCTCAAGATCGTGAAATGAGGTAGAATCTCGCGCTACGCCGGCTTAGCTCATCTGGTAGAGCAGTTGATTTGTAATCATCAGGTGGCGGGTTCGAGTCCTGCAGCCGGCACCAAACACTAGTTTCAAGTAGTACCCGGAAGTCCCAAAACCCGCGTCCAGCCTAGCGCTGACGCGGGTTTTTTGTTTCAGGACGTCCCGGGAGAGGCCGGGGCATCCCCAAAATTTGGGGGTAAGATTCGGGGTATGACTTCCGGAATTTGGGGGTATGCCGTACCCCCGGCGAACAATGAAAACCAAACCTCTTACCGACGCCAAGTGCCGCAACGCTAGATTCGATGAGGCCGGGGGAAACAAACTCTTCGACGGCGGCGGCCTGTATCTCGATCTGCGCTCCAGTGGTTCGAAGAAATGGCGGCTCAAATACCGGTTCAATGGCAAAGAAAACCTGCTGACGTTCGGCGACTATCCCGCGACGTCGCTCGCTGATGCTCGGTCGAGGCGTGACGAAGCGAAGCGGCTGTTAGCGGAAGGGAAGAACCCAGCGTTCGAGCGTGACGTCGAGAAGCAGACTCGCGCCATTGCCGCACAGAACACCTTCGAGGCCGTCGCGCTGGAGTGGTACGAGGCGCAGCAAGCGACATGGAGCGCATCCCATGCGAGCCGAGTCAAGAAGCAGCTCGATCGCGAGGTGTTTCCCCTGATCGGCCAGCGCCCGATTTCTTCTATCGGCGCACCGGATTTGCTCGCGGTCATTCGACGAATCGAAGGTCGAGAGGCGTTCGAGACTGCGCGCAAGACGTTGCAGACATGCGGCCAAGTGTTTCGCTATGCCGTTGCGACCAGCCGTGCTGAGCGAGATCCGTCGCCAGACCTGCGGGGTGCATTGAAGGCAGTGCCCGTCAAGCATATGGCGCGAGTCGGCGAAAGCGAGCTGCCGGAGCTGCTTCGCTCGATCGCTGCCTATGAGGGCGAGCCGGAGACCCGGCTCGCTCTGCGATTCCTGGCATTGACGTTCGTTCGCACTATCGAACTGCGGCAGGCGGAGTGGACGGAGATTGACGTGGACCGCCGAGAGTGGCGAATTCCGGCTGAGAAGATGAAGATGCGCCGCGTGCATATCGTGCCGCTCGCTGACCAGACGATCGCGCTGCTTTCCGAGCTACGCGCGCTGACGGGCCACCGTCGCTGGCTGTTCCCGAACAGCCGTAGACCGTTGCAGCAAATGAGCGAGAACACGATTCTGTACGCTCTATACCGTATGGGCTATCGCAGCCGCATGACCGGGCATGGATTCCGGGGTCTCGCTTCAACGATCTTGAACGAGAAGGGATTCAATTCCGACTGGATCGAGCGCCAGCTCGCCCACTCAGAGCAGGACGGTGTGCGGGCAGCGTACAACCATGCCGAGTATCTGTCTGAGCGACATCGCATGATGCAGTGGTGGGCCGACTATTTGGAACAGCAGGCCGGGGCAAAAGTTGTCGAGTTGCGCAATGTCCTTTTGACGCACTGAATCGAGTGCGAGGACTGCGGAATCCTGATGGTCGATGTGCGGCCTTAGCTTTTGCCTAGTCTGCTGGCCGGCAATCCAAGACAAAAGACGGTGAATACATGGATGACATGCCCGACAAACTGCGCCGCAATGTTGTGGTGCTCTCTGCGGCGATTCTTGCGATCGCGTTTTTCCATCTGTCGTTCAAGCCCACCGGCACGCTACTAGGATTCGCCGAAGTCGGAAATGTAAGCCCTTTCAAGATTTGGGTCGCTCTTACATCGACTCTCATCTATATGTTCCTACGCTATCGCTATGCTACAGAGACGGTGGACGAGATCTCCGCCGTTTCGGAGCTGTTCGTTGTGATTCGGGCGCAAGTAGTTGAGGAATATATCTGCGCTGCAGTAACGGGACATTTGAAGCGGCTCCGACCGGTTACGATTTTCAAAGACCTTGAGGACTTCATGGATGACACGCTCGAAGAGCGCATGAAGCAGTTTGGGCGGGCGAGCAAAGTGGATGTCCAGGTTGCTCTGGAAAAACCTGATAGTTGGTGGTCTGGGAGGGCGAGCGTCGACTTGTACGCTGAATGGATATCGCGAGCCTCCTACGGGCGAAGCGGCGGCCGCATGCCCGAGTATCGGCTCAGTTGGAGACAGCGAGTTAGAGTAATCGCCTCAAGTCTGATTCGTGCAGCCGGAGCCTCACGTGCAGGGGTGGACGTTGCTGTTCCGTTCGGACTTTCAGCAGTTGCTATGCTGGTTTGCCTGTTCAAGCTGGCTTTCTACATTTCCACGTGACAGTGATGGGATGACGCTGCGACAAGCAGTTGTCCCGGACTATGAATATGACCCCCCTTGGGGTGTCGAGGCTAGAGAAAAAACGCGGGTGTGAGCCCCCGCGTCTTTGCCCTAGACGCAGGGTCCCCCGCTTTCCGGGCACCCTGACACTTGCGGCCGGCGCAACAATGCCCGATCGTGGCGCATCGCGGACACCCCCCTCGAAAGTACGTCTCTGATGCCCGTCAAATCCCGGAGAGCCGTGCCCTGTCTGGCTTCACGGTCGATACAGTTGGTCGACGCCTGTCCGCTCACTGCAAAACGAGTTGGAGATTTGGAGATAAACGTCTGAATCGGCCGCAAAGCCTTGTGGGGTAAGGCTTCGCGTGTCTCCAAACGATTTGGAGAACGCTGGAGATACTGGAGATAAACCGGGCTGGATTGTTACGGTTGCGGCAAGATTCGCCGCCATCGCCGGCCCGGTTCCGTCTGGAGCGGATCGCTCAAAGTAACTTTGACGCGCAGGCCCAAAATGCCGCGCAAAGGAATGCCCGCCACCGCCCTACCGGACGGCGGCGGCTTCTTTCACAGCTCAAGCGTGAAGATCGACGGCAGCACGCGATAGACCATGAATTTCCCGTGACCGGGGATGTACTCCTGCCGGTACGGATAGCCGTCGCTACGCGGCATCAGTACGCCTCGCTTCATCAGTGCCTTTGACCTGCTCCCCGCGTTTAGTACGGTGACGGTGTAGAGTCCGTTCCAGAGAGGAACGGCAATGAAAAAGCGATTCACCGAAGAACAGATCATCGGCATCTTGAAGGAAGCCGAGGCTGGCTTGAA
>NZ_JACFYV010000237.1:0-9862 GCF_016759955.1 Burkholderia sp. KCJ3K979 | reverse complement strand
GCTTAGCGTCACGACCGTGCCGCGCGCGCCCGCACGAAGTAGCCCGACTGCGGCCGGCTTTCGATCAGGCCGCGGCTTTCCAGCACGAGGTACGCGCGCAGCACGGTCGTGACGCTAAGCTGCTGCTGCCGGCTCGCCTGCCGCACCGACGGAATCCGCTCGCCGGGCCGGTACACGCCCCGCTCGATCTGCGCCTGGAGATCGTCGGCCAGTTGTTCGTAACGCTTCACGCGCCTCCCTTTCAGCTTCCCTTCAGCAACACAGTTGCGATCCGCACTGTCTGAATGGCCGAAACTGTACTCTTTTTTGAAGTGAACAGGTGTACACACAGCGGGACAGAGGCCGCGCGTACTCTGCACGCATCGACCCCGACACCCGCATCATGAAAAAGAAATCCGCCACCGCGCGCATCGAACCGTACACCCACCCGGCCGCCGGCTGGGGCGCGCTGAAAGCCGTCACGATCAACCTGATCAAGGAAAAGGTCGCCGGCGGCAACTACCGCACGCTGCTGCGCCAGAACCAGCCGGACGGCTTCGACTGCCCGGGCTGCGCGTGGCCCGACCGCCAGCACGCATCGACGTTCGAATTCTGCGAGAACGGCGTGAAGGCCGTGGCCGCGGAAGCGACGAGCAAGCGCGTGACGCCCAACTTCTTCGCCGCGCACACGGTGACCGAACTGCTCGAACAGTCGGATTTCGAGCTCGAACAGCACGGTCGGCTCACCGACCCGATGGTGTACGACGCGCAAACCGACCGTTACGTGCCGATCGCGTGGGACGACGCGTTCGCGCTGATCGCGCGCCACCTGCGCGCGCTGCCCGACCCGAACCAGGCCGCGTTCTATACGTCCGGCCGCGCCAGCAACGAAGCCGCGTTCCTCTACCAGTTGTTCGTGCGCCTGTACGGCACCAACAACTTCCCCGACTGCTCGAACATGTGTCACGAGGCGACGAGCCGCGGGTTGCCGGCGTCGGTCGGCGTCGGCAAAGGCACCGTCACGCTCGACGATTTCGAGCATGCGGATACGCTGCTGATCTTCGGCCAGAACCCCGCGACCAACCACCCGCGGATGATGGGCGAACTACGCGAGTGCGCGAAGCGCGGCGCGACGATCGTGTCGATCAACCCGCTGAAGGAGCGCGGGCTCGAGCGCTTCGCCGATCCGCAAAGCCCGCTCGAGATGCTGACGATGTCGGGCACCAAGATCGCGTCGACGTTCATCCAGCCGACGATCGGCGGCGATTTCGCGCTGATCAAGGGGATGGCCAAGCGCGTGCTCGAACTCAACGATGCCGCGCGCGCCGCCGGTGCGCCGCGTGTGCTCGACACCGCGTTCATCGGCGAGCACACGGCCGGTTTCGACGCGTTCGCCGACGATCTGCGCGCCGAAAGCTGGTCCGCGCTGACCGCGGAAAGCGGCGTGCCGTACGAGCAGATCGACGCGCTCGCGCAGCTCTATGCGCGCAGCGAACGCGTGATCGCGACGTGGGGGATGGGCATCACGCAGCACAAGCATTCGGTCGCGACGGTGCAGATGCTGACCAACCTGATGCTGATGCGCGGCAACATCGGCCGCCCCGGCGCCGGCCTCTGCCCGGTGCGCGGTCATTCGAACGTGCAGGGCAACCGCACGGTCGGCATCGAGGAAAAGCCGTCGCAGGCGTTTCTCGACCGGCTCGGCCACGTGTTCGATTTCGAACCGCCGCGTCATCACGGTTACGACGTCGTCGAGACGATCGAAGGGATGCTCGACGGCCACGTGAAGGTGCTGATCGGCCTCGGCGGCAACTTCGCGATGGCGACGCCCGACACGCCGCGCACGTGGGAAGGCATGCGCCGCTGCGAACTGTCGGTGCACATCACGACGAAGCTGAACCGCAGCCATCTGATCCACGGCCGCGACGCGCTGATCCTGCCGACGCTCGGCCGCACCGAGATCGACCTGCAGGACAACGTCGCGCAAGGCGTGACGGTCGAGGATTCGATGAGCATGGTGCACGTGTCGTACGGGATGAACAAGCCCGCTTCGCCGAACCTGATGTCGGAGCCCGCGATCGTCGCGCACATGGCGCACGCGCTGTTCGGCAGCGGCAAGATCGACTGGCTCGCGTACAAGGACGACTACGCGAAGATCCGCGACGCGATCGAGGCGACGCTCGACGGCTTCTACGACTACAACACGCGCATCGCGCGGCCGGGCGGCTTCCATCTGCGCGTGGCCTCGCGCGACCGCGAATGGCTCACGCCGACGGGCAAGGCGAACTTCATCGCGCACGCGCTGCCGACCGACACGCCGATCCAGCGTGCCCGCGCGCTGCACGGCGAACGGCTGATGACGCTGATGACGACGCGCTCGCACGATCAATACAACACGACCGTCTACGGGCTCGACGACCGCTACCGCGGCGTGTTCGGCCAGCGCCGCGTGGTGTTCGTCAACCGCGACGATCTCGCGATGCTCGGCCTGAAAGCCGGCGAATGGGTCGACATGGAAACCGTGTGGCACGACGGCATCGAGCGGCGCGCGGCGGGCTTCCTGCTCGTCGAGTACGACATCCCGCGCGGCTGCATCGGCGCGTACTACCCGGAAACCAATCCGCTCGTGCCGCTCGACAGCGTCGGCGACGTGTGCAACACGCCGACGTCGAAATCGGTACCCGTGCTGCTGCATCGCGCGGCCGCGCCGGCCTCGATCGCCGCCTGACGGAGCACGCCGATGATCGTTCGTCCGCGCGAGCACTGGCTGCGGATGCTGCTCGTCTGGAACGGCTCGGTGCTGCCGACCATCCTGCCGCAGCTCGTGCTGACGCTCGCGATCAGCCTCGTCGCCGTGTGGGGCGGCGGCCGCGTGCTCGGCGAGAAGGTGCCGCTGAATCCGACGCCGTTCACGCTGATCGGCCTGACGCTTGCGATCTTCGCCGGGTTTCGCAACAACGCCAGCTACGAACGCTATCGCGAGGGCCGGCAACTGTGGGGCGGCGTGCTGACCGCCACGCGCACGCTGGTGTCGCAGGCGCTCTGCTACGGCGCGGTGGACCGTGACGACGCATCGCGCCGCGCGTTCGTACGCACGGTCGTCGCGTTCGTCTACACGCTCAAGCATCAACTGCGCGGCACCGATCCGGCCGCGGACCTGCGCGGGCTGCTCGATGGCGCCACCTATGCGCGCGTCGCCGCGTCCCGGTTTCGCCCGATCGTCATCGTGCACGCGCTGCGCGAAGCGTTCGCCGCGCGCGCCGATGCAGGCCAGCTCGCCGACACGCGGCTGTGGATGCTCGATGCGCGCCTCGACGATCTCGTCGCGATGGTGAGCGGCTGCGAGCGCATCGCGTCGACGCCGATCCCGTTTTCATATGACGTGCTGCTGCACCGGACCATCTACGCGTATTGCGTGTTGCTGCCGTTCGGCCTCGTCGATTCGATCGGCGCGGCGACACCTTTCGTAACAGTTTTCGTCGCCTATACGCTGATCGCGCTCGACGCCATCGCGCATGCGATCGCCGAGCCATTCGGCGACGGGCCGAACCATCTCGCGCTCGACGCGATGACGCGGCAGATCGAGCGCACGCTGCTCGAACTGAACCGCGAGCCGCTGCCGGCCGAGGTGACGCCCGGTCCGTCCTACCGCCTCACCTGACTCGCTTCACCTGACTCGCGCCGCTCAATCGCGGCGGCCGTGCAGGAAGCCGCCGTGCTCGGCGGTTGCGTCCGCGATCCGTCGCAGCAGCACGATGCCGTTCAGCAACGCCTGCGCCGCGTCGCCGTCGCGCGCGGCCATGCGACCGCGCAACAGGCGGGCCGCCGCGTCGCAGGTCTGTTCGAGCCGCGTGAAATCCGCACGGGCGACGCGAGCGCGCACCACCGCCGCCACGCGGCGCGCGACCGGTTCGCGCGTGGCCAGTTCGGCAAGTGACAGCAGGCTGTCGCCGATTCCCCAGATCGCGAGCAGGTCGCGCATGTCGCGCTCGATCAGCGTCTGCGGCAGGCTGCCCGCGAAACCGAGCTCGCGCGCGAGACGGTCGGCCGTGCGGCTCAGCCACGCACTTGCGTGCCACGCCCCCGGATCGCGCGCGATCTCCGCCAGATCGCGACGCACCGCGCGGTGCAGACGCCGCCGGCTCATGCCGGGATCGCCGGGAAACACCAGCGCGAAGATCAGCGCGCCGAACGCGATGCCGAGCATCGTCGCGAGCGCGCTGTTCAGGAACGCGGCATCGCCGATGCGCGTCGTGTTGTCCGGCGACGTGAAATTCCAGAAGAAGATCGAGAACGCGCTGCCCATCGCGGCCGTGCGCGGATGGCGCATCGCGATCCCGGTGCCGATCAGGAACACGCCGAGGATATAGGCGAGCATCTCGAAGCCCGACACCGCCGGCAGCAGGATGAAGTTGCAGACGACACCGGCGACCGCCGCGCATGCCGAGCCTTTCAGGAAGCCGATGGCCGCGCGCACCGAGTTGGGGCGGGTCGAGAACAGCGCGCCGACCACGGCCGTGATCGCGACGAACCCGCCGCCCGCCGGCCACGCGGTGAAGATCCAGATCGCCGACGCGGCCAGCACCGCGATGAACGCGCGGATGCCGTTGTGCCACGCGAGCACCGGATCGCGGTGGAACGCGTAGCGCACCCGCGAAGGCGGCAGTTCGGGCCGGTCGAGCAGCGCCTGGCTCGCGAAGGCGCGTTCGAACCCGCCGAGCAGCGCCGCCAGCCGATCGAGCGTGAGCAGGCGCGACGTGTCCGGCGCAGCCGGCGCGTCGGCCTCGGCACGCAGCGCATCGCCCACGCGTGCGCGCAGTGCGGCCATCCTCGGCTGCGCGTCGCCCGATGCGGCGATACCGTCGAGCACGCGCGCCACCTCGTCGACCAGCGGGTCCGACGCATCGTGCGCGCGCGACGCGTGCTCGCGGATCGCCTGCGCCGCCGCCTGCGCCGTCAGCACGCCGAGCGCCGCCGCGCGCAAATGGCCGATCGCGCCGCGCACCGGCGGTGCGCCGGCCGCCGCATATTCCGCCGCGGTGTCGAGTTCGAGCGCGTCCGCGAACAGCCGGTGCACGGCCGCGCCGTTCGGCTCGCGGCGCAGCGCGCCCGCGCCGAGCGCCACCGCACGCTCGAGATAGCGCGCGAGCCGGGTCCGGACATCGTGCAGCGGCGCGCCCGGCACGAACACCGTGTCGAACAGCGCCGCGCACAGGATGCCGACCACCACGTATAGAAACCGCGCGACCGCGATATCGAATGCATGCAGCGGCGCCGATACCGCATCCATCGCGACGATCGCGGCCGTATAACCGGCGAGCACCGCCGCATACGCGCGAAAATTCCGCTGGAACGTCGCGACGCCCGCACACAGGCCGATCCACGCGGCAAGCGCCGGCAGGAACAACTCGGGCGTCTGCGCGAACGCGCCGGTCAGCGCGAGCGCGACGGCCGCCCCGATCGCGGTGCCGAGAATCCGGTACTGGCTCTTCGACAGCCCCATTCCGCGGCTGCCCTGCGCGACGATCCACACGGTCGACGCGGCCCATTTCGGATCGTCGAGATTCATCCGGAACGCGATATAGAGCGCGAGCAGCGAGGCAGCCGTATTGCGGAGCGCGAAGGCAAGCGCGCCGGGCGGCAGCGTCGGGCGCGCGTCGCGCAGCGCGGCCCGGACGGCCGCGAGCGTCGGCATGCAGGGGAAGGCGAATTTCATGCGGCGAGCATACGGTCGCGCTCCGCGCGCCACTACGGGGCAGCGGCGGGATGCGTTATTGCAGCGGGCGGGATAATCGGCTCGACCTGCAGCGTTCCGGTCCGTGACGGTAAGATGCGCGCAGGCCGAACATTGAAACGAATCGCATGGACCTCGAGAGCATCCGGATATTCCTGCGCGTGGTGGAGCGCGGCAGTTTCACCGCCGCCGCCACGCAACTCGACATGCCGCTCAGCCGCGTGAGCCGCAAGATCAAGCAGCTCGAGGACGACCTCGGCGTCCAGCTGCTGTACCGCACGACGCGCCGCGTATCGGTCACCGAAGCCGGGCGCGACTATTACGAACGCTGCCTGCGCGCCGAGGAGATCCTGCTCGACGCGGACCGTCAGGTGCGCGCGCTGCGCACGGAACCCGAAGGCACGCTGCGCGTGCTGGTGCCCTACGCGATCGGCCTGTTCGAACTGGAGCCGGCGCTCGCCGAGTTTCGCCGGCGCTACCCGCTGGTCCAGCTCGTGCTGATCTACGACAACAGCGCGCTCGACCTCGTCGAACACGGCTTCGACGTCGCGCTGCGCACCGGCGTGCTGAGCGATTCCGGCTATGTCGCGCGCTCGCTCGGCTGGTCGCACGCGAAGTTCGCGGCCAGCCCGCACTATCTCGACCGCGCGGGCCGGCCACGCACGCCGCAGGACCTCGCCGATCACGACATCCTGTTCGTCGGCCGCGACACGCCGGGCCTGACGCTGCGCCTCACCAACGCCGCCGGCGACGTCGCCGACGTGCCGGTGCGGCCCGTGCTGATCTCGAACGAATCGGTCACGGTGCTGCGCCAGGCGGCGAGCGGCGGCGGCATCGCACTGATTTCGACCCACTTCACCACCCGGCGGCTCGAGAGCAACGAACTCGAAATCGTGCTGCCCGACTGGCATCGCACCGACGACGTCGAGCTGCACGCGCTCTACCCGAAGCGCGCGACGCTCGACAGCAAGGTGCGCGCGTTCGTCGAGTTCCTGACGGAAGTCTTCACCGCGTGGCGGACCGCGTCGCAGAGCCTGTAATCGATGCATGTCTGCTGCATTATTGCAGTGCAGGAAAGGAATTAATGAGCATGCGAGCGTTGATCGCCGCTCGCCGCATCGTTAGCCTGTGGCGATGAAAAATCACCACACACGCTACGGCAGCCACCTGAGCGCTGCCCGCCGACGCATCACGCGCGTCGCGCCTTCCTGACCGGCCGGCCCGCGTCCCGAAGCCCGTCACGGCTTCGCCATTCCGATTCACCGCTCGAACCGTACACCGCACGCGACGGCACCCCTCGGCGGGCCGCCGTGCGGCGTGCGTGCATCCGTCCGTTGCGCGCTTCGCCGCGCGCCTGCACGTCGCGTGCAGGCGCGGCGAACGGCACGCGCCGTACGGCCTTCGTCCATCACGCAGGAACGCCATGTCCTCTCCCTCGTCTTCAGGCCCGCTGTCGGGCGGCCGGCTCGTCATCGGCACGATCGCGGTCTCGCTGGCGATGTTCATGAACGTGCTCGATTCGTCGATCGCGAACGTCGCGATCCCGACGATCTCGGGCGACCTCGGCGTGTCGGTCGACGAAGGCACGTGGGTGATCACGATCTTCGCGGCGGCGAACGCGGTGTCGATTCCGCTGACCGGCTGGCTCACGCAGCGCTTCGGCCAGGTACGCCTGTTCGTCACGTCGATCCTGCTGTTCGTGTTCGCGTCGTGGCTGTGCGGGATCGCACCGAACCTGCCGACGCTGCTCGCCGCGCGAATCCTGCAAGGTGCGGTGGCGGGGCCGCTCGCGCCGTTGTCGCAGGCGCTGCTGCTCGGCGCGTGGCCACGGCAGAAGTCGTCGACGGCGCTCGCGCTGTGGTCGATGACGGCGCTCGTCGGGCCGATCGCGGGGCCGTCGCTCGGCGGCTGGATCACGTACGACTACAACTGGTCGTGGATCTTCTACATCAACATTCCGGTCGGCTTCTTCGCGGCGGCCGTCACGTGGTTCGTGTTCCGCGATCGCGAATCGGCCACGCGCCGCATGCCGATCGACACGGTCGGCCTGCTGCTGCTCGTGCTGTGGGTCGCCTCGCTGCAGATCATGCTCGACAAGGGCAAGGATCTCGACTGGTTCAACTCGCCCGTCGTCGTCGCGCTGGGCATCGTCGCGCTGATCGGCTTCGCGTTCTTCCTCGTATGGGAACTGAACGAAGCCAATCCGATCGTCGACCTGCGCCTCTTCACGCAGCGCAATTTCGCGGGCGGCACGATCGCGATCTCCGTCGCGTACGGGATGTTCTTCGGCACGCTCGTGCTGCTGCCGCAATGGATGCAGGGCTATCTCGGCTACCGCGCGGTCGATTCGGGGCTCGCCACCGCGCCGCTCGGGGTGTTCGCGATCCTGCTCACGCCGGTCATGGGGCGCCTGCTGCCGCGCACCGATCCGCGTTATATCGCGACGCTCGCATTCGTCGGCTTCGCGGTCGTGTTCATGATGCGCACGACCTTCTACACCGACGTGTCGCACTGGGATCTGGTGCTGCCGACGCTGCTGCAAGGCATTCCGATGGCGATGTTCTTCGTGCCGCTGACGTCGATCATCCTGTCCGGGCTGCCGCCGGAAAAGATTCCGGCGGCAGCCGGCCTGTCGAATTTCGGCCGCACGTTCTGCGGTGCGGTGGGCACGTCGCTGATCAGCAATGCGTGGAACGACCGCACGATCCTGCACCACGTGCGGCTCACCGAACAGGCGAGCGTCACCAATCCGGTCTTCACGCAGCAGCTCGACACGACCCGTTCGCTGCTGCACCTGAGCCCCGATTCGGCGCTTGCGTTCTTCAATGCGTCGGTCGATTCGCAGGCGGCCGTGATGGGCTTGAACGACATCTTCTACGTGTCGGCGATCATCTTCATCGCGATCATTCCGCTCATCTGGATCACGAAACCGGCGCGCTCGGGTGGCGGCGATGCCGATGCGGCGGCGGCCGGCGCGCATTGATCCGCAGGCGTTGCGGTGCCGCTCCGTGCGCCGGCATCGCAACGACCGCGAGATTCGCCGGTAACGGCGACATCCGGGACGAGCGGCCGTCCCGCAGCGGGCGCTCGTTGTGTATCGAATCGTTTCAACGCGCCAACGGCGTCAAATGCTGCGGGTATACTCCGTCGTCAGCCGCCTGCCGTCTCGTCGTCCGTCAAAAGCGGCCCGATTCCGGGCGGTTTCGTCGCGAAGCTTCGCGTTTCGCCACCCCGCGCCCCAGCCTCGATACGAGACACCCGACGACCGACCATGAAACGATTCCTGCTGCTCCTGCCCGCCGCCCTGCTCGCCGCCTGCGGTTCCGCGCCCTCGTCCGATTCGGCTAGCTCGGGCGCCGCGCCGATGATCTACGTGTCGTCGCAACGTCCGGCCTATGCGGTCGCGAACTGCCTCGACAGCCGCCTGTCGGGCACCGAACAATCGCAGCACAACGGCGTGACGGACATCGCCGTCGGCTCGAATTCGTACTTCGTCACGCTCACGCCGTCGGGCAACGGCTCCGTGATCAAGGTCGTGCGCGGCTCGGGCAACGAGCCGGCCGAGGAAGCGATGCGTTTCGCGATCGCGCGCTGCGCGATCTGACGCCCACCAGCGCCGGGCGCCTGCCCGGCCCGCCTGCCTGCCCGCCGCTGCGCGCCAACCGGCGCGCCCGCCGAATATTTTCATCCGGGTGCCCGTCGATGAGAGAATCGCACCACGATTCCCTTTCGATGGAGCCCGCTTGACGTCCTCGTCCGCCTAAAGGCGGAGGATTCCCACACCTGGCGATGCACGTCCGCATCGGAGAATGTTCAACGCAGCGTTGATATCACGATCATGCTCGACACCACAGTCACTGCAGGCCCATTCTCTTACTCGCAGTCCCGCGATACCTTTCGGCCGCGTCGTGCTGTCTTTCGATCCGCACGACGAACAGGACTGGGTCGAACCGCTTTCGTCCACTTCCTCGAACGTGGCTCCGTGCGCGATCGCTTTGTAGCGGAGCTTGTTCCAAAAGGAGGACCAGGACGCGTCGTAGACGCTTTTCGCCATCCTGGTTCTGGCAAATTTCGCGGCCGACACGTTGCCGACCGCGATGTAATCGAAACGCCGCACCAGATCGAGCGCGAGCTTGTGTTGAAAATCGG
>NZ_JACFYV010000236.1:0-9883 GCF_016759955.1 Burkholderia sp. KCJ3K979 | reverse complement strand
GGCACGGCTGCGGCCACGGTGGCCGCTTCGGCGGCGGGCGGCGGGGCGACGGGTTCGATCGAGTCGTTCATGGTGGGTCCGGGGTCGGGCGAATCGAAGGATGAGAAGGGGCGGGTGTCCGCGCTCAACGCAGCGCCGGCGTATCGGGTGCGTGCCGCGCTGCCGCGGCGTCGCGACGCCG
The DNA here is from genome assembly GCF_016759955.1 of Burkholderia sp. KCJ3K979. Classification (NCBI taxonomy): domain Bacteria; kingdom Pseudomonadati; phylum Pseudomonadota; class Betaproteobacteria; order Burkholderiales; family Burkholderiaceae; genus Burkholderia; species Burkholderia sp. KCJ3K979. Next base: position 9,702 of record NZ_JACFYV010000236.1, on the reverse strand, counting down.
CGCGAGCCACGCGTGGACGAAGCCGAACAGCACCGGCACGAACAGCAGCGTCGACACCGTGCCGAACGCGAGGCCGCCGATCACCGCGCGGCCGAGCGGCGCGTTCTGCTCGCCGCCGTCGCCGAGGCCGAGCGCCATCGGCAGCATGCCGATCAGCATCGCGAGCGCGGTCATCACGACGGGCCGGAAGCGGGCGAAGCCGGCGTCGAGCGCTGCCTGCCACGGCGGCTCGCCGCCCGCGAGCAGCTCGCGCGCCGCGTTCACGACGAGGATGCTGTTCGCGGTCGCGATGCCGATGCACAGGATCGTGCCGGTCAGCGCGGGCACCGACAGCGTGGTGCGCGTGACGAACAGCATCCATGCGATGCCGGCGAGCGATGCCGGCAGGCCGCCGACGATCACGAGCGGATCGAGCCACGACTGGAAGTTCACGACCATCAGCAGGTAGACCAGCGAGATCGCGAGCGCGAGGCCGCCGAGCAGGCCCGTGAACGACTCGTGCATCGCCTGCACCTGGCCGCGCAGCACGATCGACGCGCCGGGCGGCAGTTGCGCGCGCGCGGCGTCGACGAGCTTCGTCACGTCGCCCGTGACGCCGCCGAGGTCGCGCCCCTGCACCGACGCGAAGATGTCGAGCACCGGCTGCACGTTGTAGTGCGACACCACGGCCTGCTGCGTCGCGCGCGAGAACGAGCCGAGCGCGCCGAGCAGGTTCTGCGCGGGCGCACCCGCGGCCGGGCTGCCGGCCGGCGTCTGCGGCGAGCGCGCGGTGCCGGCGGGCAGCGGCACGTTCGCGAGCGACTGCAGCGAATTCACCGTGTATTGCGGCGTCTGCACGAGCACCGGGTAGCTGACGCCGTTGCGCGGATCGAGCCAGAAGTTCGGCGTCGTCTGCGAGCTGCCGGACAGCGCGATCAGCAGGTTCTGCGCGACGTCGCGCTGTTCGAGACCGGCCTGGATCGCCTTCGTGCGATCGACGTTCACGTTGATCGCCGGTTCGTCGCCGGGCTGCTGGATGCGCGCGTCGACGAGCCCGCGTACGCCGCGCAGCTTCGCGAGCAGCGCATTCGCGACCGCACGGTTCTGGTCGAGCTTGTTGCCGACGATCTGGATGTCGATCGGCGCGGGCAGCCCGAAGTTGAGGATCTGGCTGACGATGTCGGCCGGCAGGAACGCGAACGTCACGCCGGGGAACGCCTGCGCGAGCACGTTGCGCAGCTTGGCGACGTACGCGGCCGTCGACGCGTGATCCGGTTTCAGCGTGACGAGCACGTCGGCGTCCTCGGTGCCGATCGGGTCCGACGAGTCGTACGTGAGGTTGATCCCGCTCACCGGCACGCCGACGTTGTCGAGCACGCCCGCGAGCTGGTTCGCCGGAATCACGCTACGGATCTTCGCTTCGACTTCGTCGGTGAGCCGTGCGGTTTCCTCGATCCGCGTGCCGGTCGGCGCGCGCAGATGCAGGCGGATCTCGCCGGTGTCGACCGACGGGAAGAAGTCCTGCCCGGCGAACGCGTAGAGGCCGGTCGATGCGATGCAGGCGAGCAGGAACGCGGCCGCGAAGCGGCGGCGCCGCGCGATCGCCGCCGACAGCAGCGCGCGATAGCGCAGCCGCACGGCCTCGAAGCGATGCTCGAACGCAGCCTGGAAGCGAGCCACATGCACGAGGTGTGCGAATACGCCGCGCGGCGGGCGGCCGCTGCCTTTGGCGCGCATCAGCGCCATCGCGAGCGTGGGCACCAGTGTGCGCGAGAAGAAGTACGACGCGATCATCGCGAAGATCACGGCTTCGGCGAGCGGCACGAACAGATAGCGTGCGACGCCGGTGAGCAGGAACATCGGCACGAACACGATGCAGATCGACAGCGTCGACACGAAGGTCGGCACCGCGATTTCGCCGGAGCCGGTCAGGATGGCCTCCTCGAGCGGCGCGCCGAGCTCGAGATGATGCGTGATGTTCTCGATCGCGACGGTCGCGTCGTCGACGAGAATGCCGACCGCGAGCGCGAGCCCGCCGAGCGTCATGATGTTGATGGTCTGGCCGAGCGCGGACAGCGCGAGCAGCGACGTGAGCACCGCGAGCGGGATCGTGATCGCGATGATCAGCGTCGCGCGCCAGCTGCCGAGAAACAGCAGGATCATCAGCGCGGTCAGGCACGCGGCGATCAGCGCTTCGCGCACGACGCCCTGGACCGCCGCCTTCACGAACACGGACTGATCGTCGAGCGGCGCGATGTGCAGCGCCTTCGGCAGCCCGGCCGCGATCTTCGGCAGCATCGCCTTCACCTGGTCGATGATCGTCAGCGTCGACGCGCTGCCGGTCTTTTCGACCGTCAGCAGCGCCGCGCGCTTGCCGTCCACCCGCACGATGTTGGTCTGCGGCGCGTAGCCGTCGCGAACGTGTGCGACGTCGCGCACGTACACGACGTTGCCGCCGATCGTCTTCACCGGCAGGTCGTTCAGCGCGGCGACCGTCTGCGTGCTGCCGTTCATCTGCACGTTGTATTCGTGCGTGCCGATCTTCGCGGTGCCGCCCGGCAGGATCAGGTTCTGTGCGTTGATCGCGTTGACGACGTCGATCGGCGCGAGCCCCTTCGCCTGCAGCGCGCGCGTATCGAGATCGACGACGATCTGGCGGATCTTGCCGCCGAACGGCAGCGGCACGGCCGCGCCCTGGACGGTCGCGAGCTGCGTGCGGATGAAGCTGTTGCCGAGGTCGTACAGCTGCTGCTCGGCGAGCGTGTCGCTCGACAGCCCGAGCTGCAGGATCGGCACCGTCGACGCGTTGTACGTGATGATGTTCGGCGGCAGCGTGCCGGGCGGCAGGATGCGCAGGATCGACGCGGCGTTGCTCGCCGCTTCCGCGATCGCGCGATTGATGTCGGCGCCCGGGTGGAAGAAGATCTTCACGACCGACACGCCGTTCAGCGACTGCGACTCGATGTGCTCGATGTCGTCGACGTCGGACGTGAGCGCGCGTTCGTAGTTCGACGTGATCCGCTTGGCCATGTCCTCCGCGGAGAAGCCGTTGTACGACCAGACGATGCTGACGACCGGAATGTCGATGCTCGGGAAGATGTCGGTGGGCGTGCGCAGCAGCGCGAGCGGCCCCGCGATGAAGATCAGCAGCGCGAGTACGACGAACGTGTAGGGCCTGCGTAACGCCAGCCGGACGATCCACATGATGGTGCTCCTCGAAGCAGGGCTCGGATGCGCATTCGATGCGACGAGCACGCAGTCTGCCGGCGCGGCGTTGACCCGACCCTGACTCGAGGATTACGAAACCGTTATCTGTGCGGGCACGCGGGTGCGTGGTGACCGACCGGCGCCGGTGCCCAGATGACAAAACCGTAATTGAAGCCTCACCTTCAGGAAAGCGCGCGAATCGCAGAATGCATCCAACTCTTCATCGCATCGATGGGGAGCGGATGTCCGGCCTGATCTGCGGACGCGAACAAGCCATCTTTGAGAGGTGAACATCATGAACAACCTGATTCGTGCAGTCCTGCTGTCCTGCGCACTGAGCGCGCCGATCGTCGCATTTGCGCAAACCACCGACCATGCGGTTACCCGCGCCGAGGTGCGTGCCGATCTCGCCCGCGTCGAAAAGGCCGGTTATCGGCCCATCGGCAGCGATCCGTACTATCCCGAGGACATCCAGGCCGCGGAAGCGAAGGTCGTCGCGCAGCAAGCGCGATCGGCCGATGCCCAGCCGACCGACGCGGCCAAGACGGCTACATCGTCGCTCGCGTCACTCGACACGCAGCCGTTGTACGAGCATCACTGAGCGCGGTTGGCGACCGCCGTCGGAAACCCGGCGGCGGATCGTTCAACGGACGGCGCGCATGCCGCCGCGCGTCAGTTCTCGCCTTTCTCGAGCACGTTCTGCGTGAGCGTGATCGACGGAATCGTCGGCTTGAGCAGCGCGCGGCGCGCGCGGCGGCTCAGCCACTTCCAGCCGGCCACGAGCAGCAGCGCGACCAGCGGGATCGACGCGATCGTCCACGTCCCGTTCGGATAGTCGAACGCCATCAGCACCAGCACGCCGAGCAGGAACAGCAGCGTGAGCCACGACGTGACGGGCGCGCCCGGCATCCTGAACGACACGTCTTCCACCTCGCCGCGCCTGACCGCGGCGCGGAACTTCATCTGGCACACGACGATGAAGCCCCAGGTGCTGATGATGCCGAGCGACGCGATGTTCAGCACGATCTCGAACACGCTCGACGGCACGAGATAGTTGAGCAGCACGCCGACCACGTAGATCGCGACCGTCACCAGAATGCCCGCGTACGGCACGGATTGCCCGCTCATTCGCGCGAGGAACGCGGGGGCGGAGCCGCCCATCGACAGCGAACGCAACACGCGCCCCGTCGAATACAGGCCGGAGTTGAGGCTCGACAGCGCGGCCGTGAGCACCACCAGGTTCATCACCGAGCCGATGCCCGGCACGCCGAGCGCGCCGAAGAACGTGACGAACGGGCTCTGGCCCGCCTTGTACGCGCTCCACGGCAGCAGGCAGACCAGCAGCACGACCGATGCGACGTAGAAGATCGCGATGCGCCAGATCACGTTGTTGATCGCGCGCGGCAGCACCTTGCGCGCGTCCTTGCATTCGCCGGCTGCCGTGCCGACTAGTTCGACGCCCGCGAACGCGAACACCACGCCCTGCACCAGCACCAGCGCCGGCATCAGCCCGTGCGGGAAGAACCCGCCGTTGTCGGTGATCAGATGCATGCCGGTGCCATGGCCGGCCACCGGCATGCCCGTGCCGAGGATCGCCGTGCCGATGACGAGAAACAGCACGATCGCGGCGACCTTGATCAGCGCGAACCAGAACTCCATCTCGGCGAACCACTTCACGCCGATCAGGTTCATCGTCGCGACGATGCACAGCGCGACGAGCGCGAAGATCCACTGCGGCACGGCCGCGAACGGCGCCCAGTAATGCATGTAGAGCGCGACGGCGGTGATGTCGACGATGCCGGTCATCGCCCAGTTCAGGAAGTACATCCAGCCGGCGACGAACGACGCCTTTTCGCCGAGGAATTCGCGCGCGTACGACACGAAGCTGCCGCTGCTGGGGCGATGCATCACCAGCTCGCCGAGCGCGCGCAGGATCAGGAACGAAAACGCGCCGCAGACCAGATAGACGATCGCGAGCGCCGGCCCGGCGGCCTGCAGCCGGCCGCCGGCCCCGAGGAACAGTCCGGTGCCGATCGCCCCGCCGATCGCGATCATCTGCACCTGTCGATTGCCGAGGGTCTTGTGATAGCCGGCTTCGTGCGATTCGAGCCAGCTGCGTTTGTCGGTTTCGCCGGTTGTCGACGGGTCGGGAATCGATGCCATGACGGTATCCTCGCGCACGGATGGGATTGAATTCATCCCGATCGCGGGACGATCGGGACCACCGGTACCGGCGGACTCGCGAGCGGAATCGGGCGCGCTCGTCCTGATCGCGATTCGTCGGACGTGACGAACGGCACGGTACGTCGCGAACGTATGCAGCCGTAATTCCCGCCACAAACGGAATGCAAATTTGGACTGGGCGTGTTCGAATCCGCGCATAACGGCCGCGGCGACGGGTGAACCGGTTAGGTAATTTGGTGCGCCGACGCGCACTGCGAGGGCAACCGTTACCGATGGTGCCGGTTCATGCACCGAAATGAGGAATTCGGTTCGCCGAAGGGTTCGCCGAAATGTCCGGCTCATGCCGGTGCGGCGAGCGTTTCCCGGCGATGGCCCGGTTTTTGCTGGAGTGGTGTCGGCCGCGCAATCGTTGCGCGCAGCCCGACGACATACCAGACAAGGAAGATTCACCGTGAGCCCGACGACCCGACCGTTCCCCCGACGCACCTGGCTGGCTGCGCTGCTCGCCGCCCCCGTGATCGCGCTGTTCGCCGCCGCGCCGGCCCATGCCGATGCGCTCGACACCATCGCGAAAAACGGTACGCTGCGCGTCGCGGTGCCCGAGGACTATCCGCCGTTCGGGTCGGTCGGCACGGACATGCAGCCGCAAGGCTACGACATCGACATGGCAGGACTCCTCGCCAAGTCGCTCGGCGTCAAGCTGAAGCTGGTGCCCGTGAACAGCGCGAACCGGATTCCGTACCTGACGACCAACAAGGTCGACATGGTGATCTCGTCGCTCGGCAAGACGCCGGAGCGCGAGAAGGTCATCGACTTCTCGAGCGCGTACGCACCGTATTTCCAGGGCGTGTTCGGGCCGTCCGACGTGAAAGTGAGCACGCCGGCCGACCTCACCGGCAAGACGGTCGGCGCGACGCGCGGCGCGCTCGAGGAGATCGCGCTGTCGCAGCTCGCGCCGAACGCGACGATCAAGCGCTTCGAGGACAACAACGCGACGATCCAGGCGTTCCTGTCGGGGCAGGTCCAGTTGATCGCGGCCGGCAACATCGTCGCGGCGGCGATTCTCGCGAAGAATCCGCCGCGCCGCCCCGAGGTGAAGTTCGTGATCAAGAATTCGCCGTGCTTCGTCGGCGTCAACAAGAACGAACCGCGCCTGCTCGCGAAGATCGACGATGCGATCGCGCATGCGAAGCAGGACGGCTCGCTGGGCGAGATGTCGCGCAAGTGGCTCGGCCAGCCGTTGCCGGCCGGACTGTGACGCATCGCCGTGTCGCCTGATACGTCGCCGCGGCCGGGGTGCCCGGCGTGGCGCGTGTCGTTGTCCGAACCCGAATTCATCTCCTTCCCATGAGCTACCAGCTTCAATTCGGCGAACTGTCCGAGTACGTCGGCGTGTTCGCGAGCGGCGCGGCGATCACGCTCGCGCTGACCGCGGTCGCGACCGTGCTCGGCGTGGCGGTCGGCGTGCTCGGCGCGGCCGCGTACAGCGCCGACGCACGGGCTGCCGTGCGCTTGCGCCCGCTGATCGGCGCGTACGTCGAGGCGATTCGCAATACGCCGTTCGTCGTCCAGCTGTTCTTCATCTTCTTCGGCTTGCCGGCGCTCGGCGTGCACATCGACGAATACACGGCCGCGATCCTCGCGATGACGCTCAATCTCGGCGCGTACTCGGTCGAGATCGTGCGCGCGGGCGTCGCCGCGGTGCCGAAAGGGCATCTGGAGGCCGCGTCCGCGCTGGCGATGTCGCGCGCGCAGATGCTGCGCCACGTCGTGCTGCCGCAGGCGCTCGCCAAGGTGTTTCCCGCGCTGTCGAGCCAGATCGTGATCACGATGCTCGGCTCGGCCGTCGTGTCGCAGATCTCGGTGGCCGACCTGACCTATGCGGCCAGCTACATTCAGTCGCGCAACTTCCGCGCGTTCGAGACGTACTTCGTGATCACGCTCGCGTATCTGGCGATGGCGCTGCTGCTGCGCGCCACGCTCGGCGCGATGGGCCGCCGCCTGTTCACCCGCCGCGTGCGAGGTGCGCGATGACCGATTTCACGTTGGGGCAGATTCTCGCGAACCTGCTGCTGGCCGCGCGCTGGACGATCGTGCTGTCGATCGTGTCGTTCGTGACGGGCGGCCTCGTCGGCCTCGGGCTGCTCGTGATGCGCGTGTCGGGCTCGACGGTGCTGCGCGGCATCGCGAAGCTCTATATCGAAGTGTTTCAGGGCACCCCGTTGCTGATGCAGCTGTTCATCGTGTTCTTCGGCCTGCCGCTCGTCGGGCTCGACGTGCCGCCGTGGGTCGCGGCCACGGCGGGGCTCACGTTCTTCACCAGCGCGTATCTGGCCGAGATCTGGCGCGGCTGTGTCGAGGCCGTGCCGAAAGGGCAGTGGGAGGCGTCGGCCAGCCTGGCGATGAGCTACGTCGAGCAATTGCGTCACGTGATCCTGCCGCAGGCCGCGCGCATCGCGATCGCGCCGACGGTCGGTTTCGGCGTGCAGGCCGTGAAGGATACGGCGCTGGTGTCGATCATCGGCTTCACCGAGCTGACGAAGGTCGGCATCGCGATCTCGAACGCGACGTTCCGGCCGTTCGTCGTGTATGGCCTCGTCGCGCTGATCTATTTCGCGCTCTGTTATCCGCTTACCCGTTATGCGCGCACGTTGCAAAGGAGATGGCATGCCGCTCGTTGAAACCCGGGGTCTCGAAAAGAACTTCGGCACCCATCATGTGCTCAAGGGCATCGATTTCTCCGTCGAGCGCGGGCAGGTCGTCTCGATCATCGGCCGCAGCGGCTCGGGCAAGAGCACGCTGCTGCGCACGCTCAACGGGCTCGAGAGCATCGACGCGGGCACGATTTCGGTCGACGGCGAACGCGTCGATGCGCGGCACGCGGACCTGCGCGCGCTGCGGCTGAAAGTCGGCATGGTGTTCCAGCAGTACAACCTGTTTCCGCACCTGAGCGCCGGGCAGAACGTGATGCTCGCGCAGTCGGTGGTGAAGAAGGCGCACCGCCAGCAGGCGCGCGCGATCGCGGAACTGATGCTCGAGCGCGTCGGCCTCGGCGACAAGTTCGACGCGTTTCCGGAACAGCTGTCGGGCGGCCAGCAGCAGCGCGTGGCGATCGCGCGGGCGCTCGCGATGAAGCCGAGCGTGCTGCTGTGCGACGAAATCACGTCCGCGCTCGACCCGGAGCTGGTCGGCGAGGTGCTGGGCGTGGTCGAGCAGCTCGCGCGCGAGGACATGACGCTGATCATGGTCACGCACGAGATGAACTTCGCGCGTGCGGTGAGCGACCGGATCGTGTTCATGCACCAGGGGCGTGTGTGGGAGAGCGGGACGGCCGACGAGATCTTCGAGCGGCCGCAGACGGTGGAGTTGACGCGGTTTCTGGGCAGCGTGCGAAACACCGAAACCGTGACGCGCTGACCGACACCGCCGTGCGGCCCGGCCGCGATAGATGACAGGACCGTAATCGAAGCTTCACCTTCCGGACAGCGCGCGAATCGCAGAATGGACACCACTCCTCATCGCATCGATGCGGAGCGGATGTCCGGCCTGATCTGCGGACGCTAACACGCTATCTTCGAGAGGTGAACATCATGAACAAGCTGATTCGTGCGGCATTGCTTTCCTGTGCGCTGAGCGCACCGATCGTCGCATTCGCGCAATCTGCCGATCATACGGTCACGCGCGCCGACGTGCGCGCCGACCTGATTCAGGCGGAGCGCGACGGCACGCTGCCGACGTCGAACTGGGACTATCCGCCGAGCACGCAGACGATCGCGCGCAATCGCGAGCTGTATGCGATCGCGCATGGCGACCGGCCCACGGCAATGGCCGCGACGTCGTCGGCCACCGTGTCGACCGCGAGCGCGCAATGAAGCGGGGCGCCGTATCGACATGCGCGGCCGGGCTGGCGATCGCCGCGTGGCTCGCGGCGGCCGCGGCCCCGGCTTTCGCGCGCGGGCAGCCGCTACTGCCCGATGACGACGGCGGGCGCGCCAGCGTGCTGCACGGGCTGAATCCACGGTTCGATCCGCACCGCCATACAGTCGACACCCGGCCGGCGCACGCTCACGCCGCGCCCATCAGCCGCGCGCCGAGCGCGATCCCGCGCGCGGCGATCGCTGCGCTCGCGGCGCGCTGACGGGCGTCCCAGCCGGCAAGCGCGGCATCGAACGCGGCGCCGCGTGCGACGTCGCGCACGGCTTCGGCGAGGCCGACCGCGTCGTCCGCCGCTTTCGCGACGCCCGCCGCCGTGTGCGGGCGCACCATGCATGCGGCATCGCCGAGCAGCACCGCGCGCCCGACAGCCATCCGCTCGACCGCGAGATCGAGGAT
>NZ_JACFYV010000235.1:0-9900 GCF_016759955.1 Burkholderia sp. KCJ3K979 | reverse complement strand
AGCGGAACCAGCGGAACCAGCGGAACCAGCGGAACCAGTGGAACCAGTGGCACGAGTGGAACCAGTGGCACGAGTGGAACCAGCGGCACACCCGGCACCAACGGCATCATCAGTTCCGTCGGCGCAGTCGTGCTGGCCGCGGGCGCGACGCTCGGCGACGTGACGCTGCCGGGCGTCGGCAAGGCGGTGACGGCCGGGCCGGCCGACACGGTCACCGGCGTCGGCACGATCGTCCGCGATACGACGAACGCCGTGAGCAACGGTATCGGTCAGATCGGCTTTACGCCGAACCCGGTCGGCAGGACGGTAACGGGCCTTGGCACCCTCGTCGGCTCGACCGGCAACCCGGTCAACGGCCTCAGCGAAACGGTGAAGGCGCTCGGCTCTGGCCCGCTGTCACCGCTCGCGCCGATCACGGCGCCCGTCGGTGGCCTGCTCGACACGGTGGCCGGCGGCCTGAAGTCGGGCGGCACCATGCTCGGCGCGGCCCTGTCGTCGGCCCCGGTCCAGCAGGCGACGCAGGCGATCAGCACCGCGATCACGCCGCTCGTGACGACGGCGGGCCAGCTCACGCAGCAGGTCGGCACCGCAACCGGCCTCGGGCAGCCGGTCGCGGGCCTGCTCGGGCAGGTCGGCGGCGCGATCACGTCGGCCGGATGGAAGGTGACGTCCACGTCGCCGCAGCCGATCGTCGGCGCGGTCGGCGGCCTGGTTCGGGCAGTCGGCAACACGGTGACCAATACAGGCGGGCTCGTGAACCCGAGCGGCCCGAACGGCGCGGTGCCGGTTGCCGGTCTGGTGACGAGCGTGGTCGGCGGCATCCCGGCGACCGTGCACGATGGCTCGGCGACCGGTACGAGCGGCGGCGGCTCGCCGCTGGGCGGTCTCGCCAATCCGCTCGCGCCGGTGACGTCGCTGGTGGGCGGCCTGCTCGGCGGTGCGATCGGCAAATAGCCGGCCCGTACCGATCGTCATGCGAGGGGAACGCGATGCATGACGGGGGCCGGCGACCATCGGTCGTCGCCGGTTCGGCCGGTCGCGTCGGACGGTCCCGAAACCGCGGCCCGCTACCGACGCGTGTCGCCGGGCTTCGACGACGGCCGCGCCATCCCGCGCGCCGGCAACGGCGTCGACATCACGATCGACGTGCGCGTCTCGCCGTACAGGTTGACCCGTTCGATCAGTTGTTCGAGATGGGCCATGCTGACGGCGACGAACCGCATCACGTACGAATCCGCGCCCGTCACGTGATGGCATTCGACGACTTCGGGAATCGTCTCCAGCAGCTTGAGGAACTTCGCTTTCGCCGGTTGCGGCACCGTGATGCCGATCAGCGCGCTCACCGGATAGCCGGCCGCGGACGGATTGATCCGGGCGGTGTAGCCGTCGATCACTCCGGCCGCTTCAAGACGCTTCACGCGCTCCGTCACCGCCGGCACCGACAGGTGAACCTGGCGCGCGAGCTCCGTATAGCTGATGCGCCCGTTGTCCTGCAACAGCGCCAGCACCTTCCAGTCCAGATCGTCCATTGCGGTTGGAGTTTTTAAGGGAGAGCCGCCATTTTTCCTTAAAAACCGCATTCAGCGGGGGCCGGACTTTCCCTACGATGCCTGTTCGAGCCACTGGATGTTGCAAGGAGCAGGCGATGTTGTTCATCAAATCCGTCGTGATGGGGCTGTCGATCGCGGTGCCGGTCGGCCCGATCGGCATGCTGTGCATTCAGCGCAGCCTGAGCCGCGGCTTCCAGGCGGGCTTCGCGACGGGCATCGGCGCCGCGTGCGCCGATGCGATTTACGGCCTGCTCGGCGCGCTGGGCGTCGCGGGCATCGTCACCGCGTTCCCGATGCTGACCGTCGGCCTGAAAATCGGCGGCGGCGCGTTTCTCGTCTGGCTCGCATGGACCATCGCACGCCAGGCGCCGGCCGCGCCGGCGGGGCAACGCGACCTGCCGCGGTCGACCGTCCTGCGCGATTTCCTGACGACGTTTGGCCTCACGCTGTCGAACCCGATGACGATCGTGTCGTTCGTCGGGATCTTTGCGGCGCTCGGCCCGTTGCCAGGGGCGCGGGAAGGCGCGATGTGGGCGACCGTCGCGTGGATGGTGGCCGGCGTGTTCATCGGTTCGGCCATGTGGTGGCTGTGCCTGAGCAGCGCGAGCGCCGCGCTGCGCACGAAGCTGTCGTTCGCGTTCATGCACGGGCTGTCGCGTGTGTCGGCGGCCGTCGTCGCGGTATTCGGCGCGATCCAGCTGGTCGCGGGCGTGCGCGGGCTGATCTAGGCGCGCGTGCCGGTGGGGTTCCTTGCGCCGATGTGCGTGGCCATCAGAACGTATAGCTGACCTTGCCGAACGCGGTGCGCCCGAGCGTGTTGTAGCCGTACGCGGTCATGTATTGCCGGTCGAACAGGTTCGACAGCGACGCCGACACGGTCAGGTGCGCATTGATCCGGTACGACGCGCGCAGGCTCACCGTCAGGTACGACGCCAGATACTGCCGGTTGGCCGGATCGTCGAACGTCGAGCCGCCGTACAGCAGCGACGCGCCCGTGCTGAGCGCGTGCAGCTTCAGTTCGTCCCACGTGTGGTCGACGTTCAGGCTGACCGTCTGGCGCGGCCGGCGGCTGAGCCAGGTCTGGTTGGTTTCGTCCTGCGGATTCAGGATGCCGACCGCGACGCTCACCGGCGTCGAACGGCCGATCGTCCCCTTGTACGACAGGTCGATGCCGCGAATGTGCGAACGGCCGATGTTCATCGGCGAGAACGTCGCCGGGTTGTACGCGATCAGGTTGTTGACGCGCGTGTCGTAGATCGCCGCGGTGAACATGCCGTACGCCGTGTTCGCGTCGAGCGCGGCCTCGACCGACGTGCTGCGTTCCGGGCTGAGGTTCGGATTGCCGTAGCCGGGGTAGTACAGGTCGTTGAAGGTCGGCAGGCGGAACGCATTGCCGTACGACACGCGCGCCGTGTAGACCGGCGTGATCGCCCACGACAGCGCGGCGTTGCCGGTGTTCACCGCTTGCCCGGCGATGATCTCGTGACGGCCGGCCACGAACATCGTCACGCGGCCGAGCGTCGCCGACTGGTGCAGCGAGAACGCGGAATCGTTGCGCGTCGGCACGCCGCCGGGAATGTCGACCGGCAGGAACGCCTGCTCGCGCGTGAAGTCGTACGCGAGCTTCGATTCGCCCGACAGCGGCAGGCCGAACAGGTGAAACCCGTGCTCCTGATGGGTCAGCGACGTCGACGTGCTGATGCGCTGCGAATTGATCTGGTCCGTCGCGAGCGCCGGGTTGTCCGCGTAGATGAACTGGCGGTCGTTCGCATAGCCGAACGACTGATCGAACTGCGTATCGGGCGTGATGTCGAGATGGAACGCGACGCCGGTCGTCAACTGGTGATCGAGCTCGCGATTCGCGTAGCCGCTGTTGTCGTAGGACAGATCGGAGCGGTGGTACAGCGCGAACGTCGAGATCGACCAGTTGTCGCGGGCATAGCCGAGCCGTGCGTCGAGGTCCTGCGCATGATACGGATTGCGGCCGTCTTCGTGGCCGTAAAAGAACGGCCGCGTCGCATCGATGCCGGCCGTGTTGTAGTCGTGCAGCCCGAGCGAATAGGTGAGCCCGCCGAGCGCGGCCAGCGGCCCCGTCGACGGCACCGTGCCCGACGTGCGGAACTGCGTGTCGAACGTCTTGTTCGTGCCGCCGCCGAACGACACGGTGGTCCGGTTCGGCTGGTTGGCGGCGCGGCGCGTGAAGAGCTGCACGACGCCGCCCATCGCGTTGTTGCCGAACGACGCGGCGGCCGGCCCGGAGATCACTTCGACGCGCTCGAACGCTTCGGTCGGCAGGTCGGCCCACGGCGCGATGCCGGTGGTCGGCGAGCCGATCCGGATGCCGTCGATGAACACGGCGACCTGGCTCGCCGACGAGCCGCGGATGCTGACCGATGCGGACGAGCCGGGCCCGCCGTTCTGCGCGACGGTCACGCCCGGCAGCGTCGCAAGCGCCTGCGTGATGCTCGGGTCGGCGGGCGACAGCCGGTCGAGATCCTCGCGCGTGAGCACCTGCGTCGATGCATAGCGGCGGTCGAACGATTCGGGCAGATGCCGTGTGTCGGTCACGCTGATAGTCGGCAGGTCCGCGCCTGACGCAGGCGCGGCGGGCTGCGCCTGCGCTGTGTCGCCAGCCGCATGGGCGAGCGGGGAAAGCAGCGCGGTAGCGGCGGACGTGGCAAGCAGGTGACGAATATTCATGAGACAGCGGGACCAAGCGTGTGGCGTGTACGGCGATCGTGAGCCGAGGGCGGGCAAGGGGCGCATGCCGACGGCGTGTCGGTGCGACGCTTCCGGTCGGGAAGCGGATTCGGGAACGATGGACATCTGACGGATCCTGAGGTCGGGTCGTCCATGCAACGGGCGGCCGCCGGGGGCGGCGCCTGGCGCATCGGGACACCCCGCCCGGTGCGGCTGCTGGACCTCGGGTCGATGGCAGGTCTCCTGGCTCGCGGGTCGTCGTCCGTGCGGGCCTTCCCGGTTTCCCAGTGGCATGCGGTGGCACGGATTCGCCGCTCACAGTTGCGGGGGCAGCCGCAGCTTCGAGGCGTTGCCTCGCCTGCGTTCCCTTTTGATCCCGTCTCCGGGAACCATCAGCGCGCAAGGGTAATGGCGCGCACTCCGGCGCGTCAATCGTGCGGCCGGGTGGGGATGCAAAAAAACGTCATTGTCCGGCGGCGGAGTGCCGGATTCGCTCGCGCTCTCCCGACGGCACCACGTTTCACGTCTGATGAAACCGGCGGGGTCGAGCGCGTGACTTCGCGCCGGGCGCGACTGGCTGATTCCGCCACCGGGGACGATCGACAGCGCACGGCAGCGGCGCACCGACGATCTCCACGGCATCCGCGGTCCGTCGCTGCCGACGTTCGTTCTGAATGCCGCGGCGGCGCGTCGTTACATGTGCGTGCCGCCATGCGCGCGGCCGCCCGGGTCGCCGCCGCGATCGGGCGGCGTATTGTTCTGATCGATCTTCGCGAGCACGAAGCCGGCGGGCGGCAACGCGGCGGGCGAACGGTGCACTGCTTGCCCGGCTGCGGGGTGAGGCGCGGCGGCGGGAAAACCGGATGACGTCACATCCGGTTGAGCGAACGCCGGCAGGGAAGCGGCCGCGAGGGCGGCGGCGACGATCGCGTGCGTATTCATGGCGACTCCTTCACGACTGAATTCAGGACGACGTAATCAGTCTAGGGCGCGAAACTTAACGCGCCGTGAAGGGGCGGCGGCACGCATGACAGGATCTTCATGCGCGCCGCGACGGTCAGGCGGGCGCCGACACCAGCGCGCAGAAGTTCTCGAGATCGACGTTGCCGCCGCTGATCACCACGCCGACGCGCTTGCCCTGCAGCGCATCCTTCATCCGCCGCACGGCGGCGAACGACAGGCAGCCGGTCGGCTCGACGACGATCTTCATCCGCGTGGCGAAGAAACGCATGGACTCGACCAGTTCCGCGTCCGTCGCGGTCAGGATGTCGTCGACGTCGCGGCGCAGGATCGGGAACGTCAGGTTGCCGAGGTGCTGCGTCTGCGCGCCGTCGGCGATCGTGCGCGGTGTGTCGATATGCACGATCGTGCCGGACCGGAACGATTGCTGGGCGTCGTTGCCGGCTTCCGGCTCGACGCCGTACAGCTTCGCGTGCGGCGACAGCGCGCGCGTGGCGAGCGCGGTGCCCGACAGCAACCCGCCGCCGCCGAGCGGCGTGAACACCGCGTCGAGCGGGCCGACTTCGTCGAACAGTTCCTTGGCCGCGGTGCCCTGGCCGGCGATCACGTCAGGGTGATCGTAGGGCGGAACCAGCGTGAGCCCATGCTTTTCCGCGAGATCGCGCCCGATCTGCTCGCGATCCTCGGTATAGCGGTCGTAGGTCACGACATTGCCGCCGTAGCCGCGTGTCGCGGCCATCTTCGCGGCCGGCGCGTCCTGCGGCATCACGATCGTCGCGGGAATGCCGAGGATGCGCGCCGACAGCGCGACCGCCTGCGCATGGTTGCCCGACGAGAACGCGACGACGCCGTGACGGCGCTGTTCCGCGTTGAAGCGCGACAGTGCGTTGAACGCGCCGCGGAACTTGAAGGCGCCCATGCGCTGCAGGTTCTCGCACTTGAAGAACACCTGAGCGCCGAGCGCGTCGTCGATCGTCCGCGACGTCATCACCGGCGTGCGGTGCGCGTGGCCTTCGAGCCGGGCCGCGGCGGCGGCGACGTCGTCGTACGTAGGGAGAGTCGGAGAATTCATGGTCGCTCGAGAGTCGAAAAGGTCAGTCAACGGGAAACTCAAAACGGCAATACCGGACGCGCGGCGTCACTTCGCGTCGTTGTAGACGGTCGCGCGCGACACGCCGAGATGTTGCGACACGATCTCCATCGCGCGGCGCACCTCGAGGAAGCCGTCGGCCTTCAGCGTCTGCATCAGTTCACGGCGCTGGTCGGTCTTCAGCTCGCGCGGCGTCGTCGCGAGGCGCGTCGCGAATGCGTCGATGCGCTGCCGGATCGCGTCCGCGCCGGCCGGGTCCAGCGTCTCGACGACGGTCTCGCCATCGGTGCGGCAGAACTGGTTCAGCATGCCCTGGAAGCCGCGGAACAGCGTGACGTCGGCGTTCAGGCACAGCGCGGCGACGTAGCGCCCGGTCGAATCCTTGATGCCGATCGACGTGCTTTTCGCGGTGCGGCCGTCGGCGAAGCGGTTCGGGTAGTTCGCGAGCACCTGCGGGAAATCGTCGTCGGCGATGCGGGCGAGGCCGAGTTCGGTCGCGGGATCGCCGACCGCGCGGCCGGACAGGTTGTTGTGGATCGCGAGGATCGCGTGCTCCGGCGTGCGGAGGTCGTGCACGACGACCTCGGTGAACGGCGCGAACATCTCGCCGAGTCCTTCGGCGATGCGCTGTACCTGTTCGATCAGCGACGCCTGCTCCGACGGCAGCGGTTTGCGGTTCGTGCTCATGCGTGGTCCTGGGGGGCGGGTGTGTCGGTCGTTTCGGGCCGCGTGATGTCGACCAGCAGCGGGCGCGCGATCCGGACATAGTCGGCCGCGTCGAGCACGACCGAGCGGTCGAGGCGGCCGGCGTTGAACGCGATTTCGGCGTTGCGCTCGACCAGCGCGGGATCGACCACGAGCGTCACGTTCGCATCGAATACGAACGGCGGCACGGCACCCATCACGCAGCGCGTGACGGCGGCCGCGACATCAGGCGACGCGAGCGTCGCCTTGCGCCGGCCCACCGCATCGGCGACCTTGCGGAAGTCGATTTTCAGGTGGCCAGGAATCACCGCGAGCGCGGTGGTGTCGTCGCCATCCTTGAACGTGCAGAGCATTGCCTTCGCGCCCTGTTCGGGGCGGGTGCCGCGTAGTGCGGCGATCGCGTCGGATTTGCCTTCCGCCGGATGCTCGAGCACGCGGAAACGCGCGCCGGATGTATTCAGCAGTTCGCACAGCGTGTCGAAAACGGAAGAGTCGTTCATGTCGCTCCGGGGCGGGCAGGCCAATGCGTCGATATGCGTGGCTCAAAGAATCGTCCAAGTATAGACGTTTTGTCATAACTATGACAAAGGGGAGTGGCCGTCGTTGCCCCGCCTTGACGACGCGTGCTCATTCTTCAGCAGCCGAAAGGGCATTTCATATTGCGGAAGTCGCGCGAAATTCCTGCCGCCACGTTTTACCGCCGCTTGAAACCGTGTTTTGCATCGCAAAAACGCGTGACTATCTCATTGAAAAATAACGAAAATTTATATCTTATGTCTTATATAAGACTTGACCGAAATTTCGCTGGGCGGGATTACTATTGAGTCCATGCAGTTCGCTTCGTCACACGCGGCGGGCACGCTGAAACCTTTACTCAAATGCGCTTCGTTCCCAGGAGATAGACATGTCCCAATATCAAGACGACATCAAGGCAGTGGCTGGCTTGAAGGAAAACCACGGCAGCGCGTGGAACGCCATCAGCCCCGAGTATGCGGCCCGCATGCGTGCCCAGAACAAGTTCAAGACCGGCCTGGACATCGCGAAGTACACCGCGAAGATCATGCGCGCCGACATGGCCGCGTACGATGCCGATCCGTCCAAGTACACGCAGTCGCTGGGTTGCTGGCACGGCTTCATCGGCCAGCAGAAGATGATTTCCATCAAGAAGCACTTCAACAGCACCGAACGCCGCTACCTGTACCTGTCGGGCTGGATGGTCGCCGCGCTGCGTTCGGAATTCGGCCCGCTGCCGGACCAGTCGATGCACGAAAAGACCTCGGTCAGCGCGCTGATCCGCGAGCTGTACACGTTCCTGCGCCAGGCCGACGCCCGTGAGCTGGGCGGCCTGTTCCGCGAGCTGGATGCCGCGAAGGACGCGACCGCCAAGGCCGCGATCCAGCAAAAGATCGACAACCACGTCACGCACGTCGTGCCGATCATCGCCGACATCGACGCCGGCTTCGGTAACGCGGAAGCGACCTACCTGCTGGCCAAGCAGTTCATCGAAGCGGGCGCGTGCTGCATCCAGATCGAAAACCAGGTGTCGGACGAGAAGCAGTGCGGCCACCAGGACGGCAAGGTCACGGTGCCGCACGAGGACTTCCTCGCGAAGATCCGCGCGATTCGCTACGCATTCCTGGAGCTGGGCGTGGACGACGGCATCATCGTCGCCCGTACCGATTCGCTGGGCGCCGGCCTGACCAAGCAGATCGCCGTGACGAACCAGCCGGGCGACCTGGGCGATCAATACAACTCGTTCCTCGATTGCGAAGAACTGTCGGCCGACCAACTGGGCAACGGTGACGTCGTCATCAAGCGCGACGGCAAGCTGCTGCGTCCGAAGCGCCTGCCGAGCAACCTGTTCCAGTTCCGCGCCGGCACGGGCGAAGCGCGTTGCGTGCTCGACTGCATCACGTCGCTGCAGAACGGCGCCGACCTGCTGTGGATCGAAACCGAAAAACCGCATATCGCACAGATCGGCGGCATGGTCAGCGAGATCCGCAAGGTGATCCCGAACGCGAAGCTGGTGTACAACAACAGCCCGTCGTTCAACTGGACGCTGAACTTCCGCCAGCAGGCGTACGACGCGATGAAGGCCGAAGGCAAGGACGTGTCGGCTTACGACCGTGCGCAGCTGATGAGCGTCGAATACGACGAAACCGAACTGGCCAAGCTCGCCGACGAGAAGATCCGTACGTTCCAGGCCGATGCATCGCGTGAAGCAGGCATCTTCCACCACCTGATCACGCTGCCGACGTACCACACGGCAGCGCTGTCGACCGACAATCTGGCCAAGGAATACTTCGGCGACCAGGGCATGCTCGGCTACGTGGCAGGCGTGCAGCGCAAGGAAATCCGCCAGGGCATCGCGTGCGTGAAGCACCAGAACATGTCGGGTTCGGACATCGGCGACGACCACAAGGAATACTTCAGCGGCGAAGCGGCGCTGAAGGCAGCGGGCAAGGACAACACGATGAATCAGTTCTGATCGTCGTCGGACCCGCAACACGACGCCAGCCCCGCGGGGCTGGCGTTTTTTTGTCTGCTCGAACCCGGCACGTTATCCGCGCACGACTTTTACGACGTACGGGCATTCGGACAGGATGTTTGTGTACACAACCTAATTCAGGGTTTGCCTGAGTAGCGAAAACGCGAATTCGTGCGACCCGCGTTAGCGTTGTGCATACGGACGAGTGGCAGGTTGAAATTGCCGCTCGAGCGAAACCCTTGCGGGGCGGTCGTCGCGCTCGTTTCGTCCCCAAAGCGGGCACAACGTCGCCGTAAAAAGCAGCTGTCTGCAACGCGCATGCCGGCGCGCAGTCACAGTTGTTTCTTGTTGCAACGCAACGCCCGCCCAATAACGGCGATGGTATGCTGGCCGGCATGGAGTTGTAT
>NZ_JACFYV010000234.1:0-9903 GCF_016759955.1 Burkholderia sp. KCJ3K979 | reverse complement strand
CATCGAAGCCTTGGCGAGTTGGCAGCACCACTACAACTGGCATCGTGCCCATAGCGCCATCGGCGGCGTTGCGCCGATGGCCAGACTTCCCGCGTCGAGAAACAACCTCTTGACGCTTCACAGCTAGTCCGCGTATCCGGGATTACGCCGATCGAGCCGACGCAGCAATCCGGGCCAGACGAGCGCCCCGGCGCCCATTCCGCGCGTGACCGCGGCGATCTGCTGCTTGATGCCGTCGAGAATCGGCTGCGCGATCGGCAGCAGCGTCGAGCCGCCCGCCTGCGCGCGCACCTGGATCATGCAGGCCGCTTCGAAGAAGTACATCGCGACGAACGCATCGGCCGGCGTCGCACCGACGGTCAGCAACCCGTGGTTGCGCAACATCAGGTTCGTGTTGCCGCCGAGGTCGCGCACGAGGCGCGCCTTCTCGCCTTCGTTGAGCGCGATGCCCTCGTAGTCGTGGTAACCGAGCGACGCCAGCACGCCAAGCGACTGCTGCGATAGCGGCAGCAAGCCCCCTTCCTGCGCCGAGACGGCCACGCCGTTGATCGAATGCGTGTGCATCACGCATTGCGCATCGTCGCGGGCCGCATGCACCGCGCTGTGGATCGTGAAGCCGGCCGGGTTGATCTCGTACGGCGATTCGGACACCTTGCGTCCGTCGAGATCCACCTTGACCAGCGACGACGCCGTGATCTCGTCGAACATCATCCCGTACGGGTTGATCAGGAAGTGGTGCTCGGGGCCGGGCACGCGCGCGGAAATATGAGTGAACACGAGATCGTCCCAGCCGAACAGCGCGGTGAGGCGATACGCGGCCGCCAGGTTGACTCGTGCCTCCCATTCGGCGGGAGAAACCGTCTGTTTCACACTGACATCGGATGAGGTCACGTCATCCTCCTCGTTCAGGGCTCATTCAGGGCTCGAAGTGAGCCGGGCCGCACGATGCGGCCCGGCGCGGGACAGATCCTGCGTCAACCGGCCTGCGGTTTCGCGAGCTGATCGGCCACCGGCAAGCTGCGGATGCGCGTGCCGGTCGCCGCGAAGATCGCGTTGGTCAGCGCCGGCGCGACGGGCGGCAGGCCCGGTTCGCCGACACCGCCGAGCGGCGTCGCGTAATCGTCCGGCGCGACGAGATGCACGCGGATTTCGCGCGGCGCCTCGTTCATCCTCAGCACCTGGAAGCCGTTGAAGTTGCTCTGCTCCGGGCGGCCGTCCTTGAACGTGATCTCGCCGTGCAGCGCGATGCCGAGCCCCATCACCACCGCGCCCTCGAGTTGCGAACGCACGCGCTCCGGATTGACCTGCGGCCCGCAGTCGATCGCGATGTCGACGCGCGGCACCGAGATCCTGCCGTCCGCATCGACCTGCACCTCGCACACCGCGGCCGTGTACGACACGAAGCTGCGATGCGCGGCGATCCCGAGCCCGTGCCCCTTCGGCAGCTTGCGCCCCCACCCGGCTTCGCGCGCGACCGTCTCGACCACGCGCCGCAGCCGCCCCGTATCGACCGGATACAGCGCGGGGTCCTCGCCGTAGTTCACGTTTTTCACCGTGATGTGCGGCTCGAAACGCCGCGCGGGCCCGATCAGGTCGAGCAGGAAATCCTTCGGATCGCGGCCGGCCGCATGCGCGAGCTCCGATACGAAACTCTGGATGCCGAACGCATGCGGAATGTTGTACACCGAGCGGAACCAGCCGATCCGCGTGTGCGCTTGCGCGGCCGGATTCTCGATCCGCACGTTCGGAATCGCGAACGGCAGATCCGCGATGCCTTGCGCGAGCTCGCCCGGCTGCTCGTGCACGACGCCGGGCCGGAACGTCGACTGGATCGATGGCGCGACCGTGCGATGCTGCCACGCGACCACCTTCCCCGACGCATCGATCCCGCCGTCGAACGCTTCGAGCGACACCGCGTGGAAGTAGTCGTGCGCGATGTCGTCCTCGCGCGTGAAGGTCAGCTTCACGGGTGCGCCGACCGCCTTCGACAGCAGCGCGGCTTCCACCACGTAATCGGGCTTGGACTTGCGGCCGAACCCGCCGCCGAGCAGCGTCACGTTGACCGTCACGCGCTCCGTCGGCAAGCCGAGCGCCTTCGCGATTTCGTCACGCGTGGTCTGCGGCGCCTGCGTGCAGGTCCATACTTCGCAGCGGCCGTCGGCCACCCGCGCGACGGCCGCGGGCGGCTCCATCGTCGCGTGCGCGAGATGCGGAATGTAGTACGTCGCGCGCACGCGTTTCGCCGCACCGGCGAGTGCCGCCGCCGCGTCGCCGTCGCTGCGGATCACGTCGCCCGGCTGCGCGGCAGCCGCTTCGAGCGCCTTGCGATATTCGGCCGAGTCGTAGCCCGCGTTGGGTCCGTGCTTCCAGTCGATCTTCAACTGCGCGCGTGCCTGGATGGCCGTCCACGTATCGTGCGCAATCACGGCCACGCCGCCCAACGGCTGGAAGCCGGAAGGCAGCGGCGTCGACGCCAGTTGCACGACCTTCACGACGCCCGGCAGCTTCTCGGCAGCCGATGCATCGAACGACGCCACTGTATCGCCGTAGACCGGCGGGCGCGCGACGACCGCGTACAGCATGCCGTCGAGCCGCGTATCGATCCCGTACTGCGCCCGCCCGCCGACGATGTCGCGTCCGTCGATCAGCGCCGTCTTGCCCTTGCCGATATAGCGGAATTCGGCCGGCGCCTTCAACGCCACGCCTTTCGTATCGGGCACCGGCAGCGCGGCGGCTTTCGCGGCCAGTTCGCCGAAGCCGAGCTTGCGTCCGGTTTTCGTGTCGACGACCTCGTGCACCGTCGCCTTCACCTGGCGCACGTCGACGCCCCACGTCGCTGCCGCGGCCTGCTCGAGCATCGTGCGCGCGGCCGCGCCCGCGCGGCGCAGCGCGGCGAAGCTCTGGCGCAGGCTGCGCGAACCATCGGTGTTCTGGTTGCCGTAGCGCGGCTCGTCGCCCACCGCTTGCGCGACCTTCACGCGTGCCCAGTCCGCACCGAGCTCGTCGGCCACCACGAGCGCCACGCTCGTGCGCACGCCCTGCCCCATCTCGGAGCGGATGCAGGTCACCGTGACGGTGCCGTCCGGTGCGATCGCCACGAACAGGTTCGGATCGTCGCGCAAGCCGTGCGGCATCCCTGCGCCGCCGTACTGCGGATTCGCGCTGACGGGCGGCTGCACCGGCGCGGCCGCCTGCGCGAGCGACGGCACGCCGAACGCGAGCAACAGCCCGCCCGATGCGAAGCCCAGCAGCAGCGCGCGACGGCTTTCGTTGTGCACGGAGAGTTCGGGCGCGCTCATGCGGCACCTCCGCGGCGCACGGCCAGCCGGATCGCCGCGCGAATGCGCGTGTAGGTGCCGCAGCGGCAGATGTTGCCGGACATCGCATCGTCGATGTCGGCGTCGGTCGGATGAGGATTGGTCTTCAGCAGCGACGCGGCCTGCATGATCTGCCCGGACTGGCAGTAGCCGCATTGCGCGACGTTCAGCTCTTGCCACGCCTGCTGCAGCGGGTGCGTGAGGTCCGTCGACAAGCCTTCGATCGTCGTCACGCGCTTGCCGGCGGCGACCGCGACGGGCGTGATGCACGCGCGGATCGCCACGCCGTCGAGATGCACGGTGCACGCGCCGCACAGCGCCATCCCGCAGCCGAACTTCGTGCCGGTGTGGCCGAGCACATCGCGCAGATACCAGAGCAACGGCATGTCGGGATTGCCGTCGAAGTGCTGCTCGCTACCGTTGACGGTCAGCGTGATCATCGTTCACCTCCTGGTTGCGATGCCCGCCGGGCAGGCATCGAGTGGGGATTCGAACGGCGCGGCGCACATTCCGAACGATCAGGCAGGCGTGGCACCGTTTCGTCGACCGTGTCGCGTGCAGCACGGTCGGGCTGATGCTGCGAACGATGCTGTCGGCCGGTTGCTTGCGCAACCTTTCAACGTCACGCCGGCCAGATGCTCGTCCGCATGGATCGCCGTCCGCATTATCGAACCATTTCGGATTTGGCGTCGGATCGACGCGGTTCGAGAGTTTTAGGCAAACGGCACGGGAATTCGGCCGGAAACGGCATGCGTCGACGGCCGATCGCGCCCGTCAGTCGACCAGCACCACGGGCTTGCCCGAGAACCGCCGATGCCGGAGCCCTTCCAGCTGTGCGGGCAACTTCTCGAAGTCGCCCGTGACGCGTGCTTCGGGTTGCATCCGGCCGTTCGCGATACCGGCGAGCAGCATGCTGCCCGCCGTGGTCGTCTCGAGCCACGCCGCATCGTCGCCATACGTGTGCAACGCATTCAGCGCGACTTCATGAAGCGACGCGCTCGACGTGAACGGCGGCAGCGGCGGCGTGTCGAAGCGCCCCTGGATGCACACGATATGCCCGTTCGCGGCCACTGCAGGTGCCCAGCGGGCCGCATACCGCGCATCGATGCTGTCGAACACCGCATAGAAACGCCGGGCCAGTTCGGGCGTCGCGCCGATCGTTTCATCGACGGCGCCCGGCAGGAAATGGCTTGCCCCTCGCTCGCGCAGGCGCTCCCAATGTCGTTCGTGGCTCGACACCGACACCACGAACCCGCGATCGGCGGCGATCTGCACCAGGTAGTTGCCGACCGCGCCACCCGCGCCGCTGACGAGGATTTCCCTCGCCACGCGGCACGGTACCTTCTCGAGCGCCTGCCATGCGGTCAGCGCCGGGCACGGGACGCTCGCCGCCGTTTCGAAATCGAGCGTGTCGGGCACCGTCAGCAGCACGCCGGCCGCAACCGGCGTGTATTCCGCGAAACTCCCGTGCTCGCCGAGCGCCTGATGATAGGCGACGCGGCGGCCCAGCAGGTAGCGCATCGCGTCGTCCGCAACCGCGACCACCGTGCCCGCGCCATCGACGCCGGGCACATGCCCGAGACGCCAGTTCACGAGCGCGCCGCCAAGCACTTTCCAGTCGACCGGATTGAGACCGATCGCGTGGTTGCGGACCAGCACCTGGCCGGGCTTCAGCCCCGGCATTTCGCGTTGTTCGAGACGCAACTGCGCGGGATGCTCGCTGCCTTGCCAGGTCCACGCCCGATAGCGGGCCGGCAATGATGCTTGATGAATGAATTGAGTCATGGGGATGGGCATGGTGTGACACGCGACGGGCGCTCGGCGATCCCGTGCAAGTGCGAATGCAACGGACCCCGCATCGGAGTTCCGCCCGTCGATGCGATTTTCGGAAGAGGCGGGTTGGATATCCGCAGAAGTATCCGTGCGCGGTGCCGTTCCGCGAAAGAGGCTTCCCGCGAAAACACTTTTGAATGCATCGGGAAAATGGGTTCCGGGTCGCATACAGGCAAACATCCGGCCGACCTCGCGGCCGGACCGGATGTTTGACGCCTGCGTCGAACGCGCCGGCAGGCGCTACCGCGCGTCCTTCTTCACGGCGAGCGCAACGCCTGCAATCCGAGCGTGAGCGCGTTGAACGGCATTTCCGCGGCGCCCATCGCAAAACTCGTCGTCTTCGTCGGCACGCCGGGCGTGCGCATCAGCGCGTGAACGATCCGCTCGCTCGCATGGCCGTCGCCGTACGGATTGCTCGCGCGCGACATTTCCTCGTAAGCGCTCTCGCTGTCGAACAGCCGCGACGCCTCCCACACGATCCGCTCCTGGTCGGTGCCGACGAGCCGCGCGGTGCCGGCCTGAATCGCTTCGGGCCGCTCGGTCGTCTCGCGCGTGACGAGCACCGGCTTGCCGAGCGCCGGCCCTTCTTCCTGAATGCCGCCCGAATCCGTGATGATGAAATACGCGCGCGACATCAGGAATACGAACGACAGATATTCCTGCGGCTCGATCAGGTAGATGTTGGGAACGCCGCCGAGCCGTGCGCGTGCTGGCTCCCGCACGTTCGGGTTCAGATGCAGCGGATAGACGAATTGCGCATCGCGATAGCGGCTCGCCAGCGCGCACAGCGCGTCGCAGAAATGCCGGAACGGTTCGCCGAAACTTTCACGGCGATGGCCGGTGATCAGCACGACGCGCCGCGACGGTTCGAGAAACGGGAAGTACGCGGCGATCCTGTCCGACAGCGCGGCGGTGCGATCCAGCATGCGCTTGACCTCGTGCAACGCGTCGATCACGGTATTGCCGGTCAGCGAGACCGCCCCGCCAGGCACGCCTTCGCTCAGCAGGTTGTCGCGCGCCTGCCCGGTGGGGGCGAAATGCCATGACGACACCGCATCGGTCACGCGGCGATTCAGTTCCTCCGGCCACGGCGACCAGATGTCCCCGCTGCGCAAGCCGGCTTCCACGTGACCGACCGGCAGATAGCGATAGAACGCGGCCAGGCTCACCGCGAGCGTGGTCGTCGTATCGCCGTGCACCAGCACGATGTCCGGTCGCAATTCGTCGAAGACCATGCCGATCGCCTGGAGGATGCCGGTCGTCACGTCGGTCAGCGTCTGGCCTTGCCGCATCAGGTTGAGATCGTAGTCGGGCTTGATGTCGAACAGCGTCAGCACCTGGTCGAGCATTTCGCGATGCTGCGCGGTCACGCACACCCGGGCGTCGACATCCGCCTGCGCCTTCAGCGCGCGCACCAGCGGCGCCATCTTGATGGCCTCCGGCCGAGTCCCGAACACAAGCAAGATCTTCTTCATCGTTATCCTCGTTTAGCCACTTCGCGCCTGGCGATCCGGCACGTGGCGCGAAGCATGTATTCGGGCGGCGCATCCCGTACTCGCACGCGATCAACACGCGGCGGTGTCGCGGGGCGAGCGCGCCACCTCGTTCGCACGGTCGAAGCCGCGCGAATCGTCGTACTACCGGCGTCCCGTCGTACTGGATCGATCACGTCATGAGCCGTTCCTCGCTGCGTCGAGCATCAGGTCCTCCCACTACAGCAATATTCAAACCAGCCGGCCCGCCTCCCGGCCCGCTTCATTCCGCAGCCTGCGCGTGCAAACATCGCGTCGCGGAATGTTTCACAACTGCTACGGGCACACGCATCGCCGGATCGACACGACAACGATAAACAGCCGGACGCGCGCGCGATCCGTCTGACGACGTCGTCCGATGAATCGTGCATGCATGTCGAGCGCACGCGACACGGCGAATGGCGTGCATCTTTCGACGCGCGTTGCGTCGTCTTGATTCGCCGCTTTCGTCTGTGCAGCCTGCAGCGCGCACGCGATCGTCGTCCACCCTCGCGCACACCGGATTTCCCCGGCACACGACGGTGGTTGCCTCACACGAATCGGTGCGCGGGAAATGTTGCGAATGTGTAACGCCACGCCCAAACCGGCAAATACATCGGAGTCCGGTCCATTCGTCTCATGTGAAAGCGGCGTTCGTTCGGCGCGCCGGGCCGTCTCGCACACGACGCACGACACACGACGGTCAGCCATGCCAGGCTGCGCCGACAATGCGGCACGACAAGTTGGACCGCCCCGGTCGCCGCGCGACGTGTTCGAATGCGTGCGATCGCCCCTGCGGAGTCGAATGCGGCGCGCGCACGCTGATTCGTCAGTGAATCAAAACACGCCGTCCGCGCGCCTCGCGCATTCGCCTGCGGCGCTCGCCCCCTTGTCGCGCGGGGCATGCCGGCAGATGGCGCACGCCTTGCTTAATGTCAGACAGGTGCGTCCCGAAGCACTCGCACGGCAGCAAACAGACGGGGACGCCAAAGCAACGAAGCCGGGAGGCGACGCGACGCGTCCGTCCGGGGCAACCGACAACCGCCCCTGTGCGACGAACGCGTCACCGCCTTCCATTGACATCCGCGCGATCCACGGAGCGCCTTCAGCTCTCATCGGTCGTCGTCGCGGGCACGGGGACCAGGACATGACGAAAACGCGGACGGCGTCACTCTGCGAGCAAGGCATCCTGCTGCTGATCGTGCTGGCCTGCTCGCTGATCGTGCGCGACACCGGATCGCGGGCGATCGCCGAACCGGCCCGCTTCAGCGTGCCCGCCGCCAACATCACGACTGCCGCGAACGCCGCAAACATCGCGATCGCGATGGAGCGCACCGCGCTCGATAGCGTGACGCTTTCGCTCGCCGCACAGGCCGCGACCGACACGGACGCGTCGCTCGAGCCGCCGCCCGCCACCACGGCGGGCATCACGTTCGATCCCGAGCTGTTGCTGATGCCGTGCGTGGCGTACCTGTGGCTGTTCACGCTGCTGACGTGCGCGTATGCCGCGCGGCATTACGTATTCAGCCTCGATCGCCTGTTCAAGCCGCAACACGCGCCTTACCGGACGATGACCCACGGCGATTGGCCTCGGCTCACGGTATTCGTCGCCGCCCACAACGAGGAAACGGTCATCGTCGATTGCCTGATGGCGCTGCTGGCCACGACCTACCCGCGCGACCGGCTCACGATCATCCCGGTCAACGACCGCTCGACCGACAACACGCGCGCGTTGATCGACGAGGTCCGGGCACTCGCGCCCGAGCTGATCCAGCCGTTTCACCGCGAAACCGGCAAGCCGGGCAAGGCAGCCGCGCTGAAGGATGCGCTGCGGTTCATCCGCGGCGACATCATGGTGGTATTCGACGCCGACTACCTGCCTCGACCGGGGCTGCTGAAGGAACTCGTCGCGCCGTTCTTCGATCCGGAAGTCGGCGCGGTGATGGGCCGTGTCGTGCCGCAGAACGCCGACAGCAACCTGCTCGCGCGGCTGCTCGATCTCGAGCGCGCCGGCGGCTATCAGGTCAACCAGCAAGCCCGCAACAATCTCGACCTGGTGCCGCAGTACGGCGGCACGGTCGGCGGCATCCGCAAGGGTGCGCTCGACGCCGTGGGCGGCTGGTGCGACGACACGCTCGCCGAAGATACCGACATGACCTACCGCCTGCTGCTGAGCGACTGGCGCACGGTCTATCTGAACCACGCCGAATGTTATGAGGAAGTGCCGGAGCGCTGGGCCGTCCGCGCCCGGCAACTGACCCGCTGGGCGAAGGGCCACAACCAGACGATGCTGCGCTATCTGGTGCCGGTGCTGCGCAATCCGCTGATCTCGCGGCGCTGCCGGCTCGACGGCGCACTGCTGCTCGGCGTATTCGCGATGCCGGCGCTGCTCGCGATCGCGTGGAGCGCCGCGCTCGCGCTCTACCTGTTCAACGGCGTCAACTCGACCGCGCTCGGCCTGCTCCTGTCGCTGTTCGCGCTGTTCTCGTTCAGCACCTTCGGCAACTTCGGCGTGTTCTTCGAGATCGTCGTCGCCGCGCGGCTCGACGGCCGCGCGACGCGCCTGCGGCTCGTGCCGGTCAACGTCGTCGGCTTTTGCGTGACGATCGCGGCGGTCGTCTCCGCGCTCTGGGGACTCGCGCTCGACGCCGCGTTTCGCCGCGAACTGAAATGGGACAAGACCGAGCGTTTTCGCCGGCAGTTGAAACCGGAGCGATGAGCGATGACGACCTTCAATGTGATGGTGCCGGTGGCCAGCGTACTCGCCCTGCCGTTCGTGCCGATGCTGCATGAACTGATCCGGCGCAGCGACGTCGCGGCACTCCCGATCGGCGACGGGCCGTTCGTCGATCAGGCGCTGCTCGCCGCGCGCTGGCACGACGCGCTGCGCGCGCACGTGGCCGGCACGCCGCCGGCGGATGCGTCGGCCGTGCCGCCTTGGCAAACGCTCGGGCTGGCCGTGCAGCACGCGGACGCGATCCACGTCGCACGTGACGCGCATCGCGACGACGTGCTCTACGCCGATCGCACGATCACGCTCGACGAAGGCGCGCAGGCCGCGTACGCGTTCGCCGACGAGCACATCGACATCCATGCCGGCGCGACGATCGGCACGCTCGCGCATGCGCCGCTGATCGACGTCGACGACGCGGTGCTGCGCGGCGTCGTGGTCGGCGACACGGTGCGCCTGCGCGGCGCCGGCGGCTTCGCGTGCCTGTATGGTGAGCCGCTCGTCTTCGGCG